>JBHHYW010000126.1:0-7482 GCA_046757745.1 Candidatus Scalindua sp. | reverse complement strand
TCTCCGAATCTCACGTATTTCTTCAACTATTGGATCTTTCATTTTAGGGCTCCATTAATTCTTCAGGTGTACAAATAACAGGCGTTACAAATCCTCTATCTTCATTAATATTTCCTATTGCCTTCCTGACACGAGCAGAAGCAATATGAGTACAATTCCATGTTACTAAATAATCAACACCGCCTAATACAGATATTGCCATATGAAAAGCATCAGCCTTAGCTTTATTAGGTATTTCGAGGACTTTGAAATAGATTTCTGCTAAAGTTACTGTTTCTTCTGTAACTTCTATCAGCTTAAAATCCTTGGCAGTTTCGCATCTCATTTTTGCAGCATCGGAATCACCACGTTCAATTTCATCTAACACAATTTGAGAAATAAATGGCTCAAAGTTAGGCAATGCATTTTCCCACCATTCTATTGTAATTTCCTGATGAGCTGCTGCAATTAAATCTCGTGTCCTCCTTGCTGTATAATAGCTTATTACCGTTGATTCTATGTATACGCTTTCCATGCATTTAATATCTACTATTTAGCCCAGAATTGCAACATATTTTGCATGATGCACATAACGTACGATGAGCTACAGTGAAATTTACTGAAAACAATTACAATGATTAGATAGTCAAGCAACTGTAATAACGCCTGATTGTTATACTAAAAGCTCAATAACCTTCAAGTTTACCGCTTAAACTGTAAGTTTTTAGTGAAGAATGGCAGGGGTTTTCGGTAAACAATTTCAATCTTGAATGAAAATTTACAATCAAATCAGGATGTCTCTTTTTCCATTTCTTCAAAATTCGAGTGAATGGCGCATCCCAAGCAAGTTCAATCATCATCAACTCTTTTCATTAAATCGTCTGCCGTATCAGTAATAACATTTCCATTACTGAGATTGTTTTCAGCCTCTTTTCCTCTCTCAGCAATTTTTTCTCTTCTTACCTCATGAATGCGTTTGCTTACCGTATTCACAATAAAATCTTGTTCCTCCAAAGTAAGATGAGAAACTTCCTGAAGGATATTATTTACTTTAATTCCATTTTGCATTGTTACCTCCTAAATTCTTTTTTGAGAACTGCAAATTTCAGTATAACACCACAACTGTAATACTATCCAATAAGGAATTCCTAAATCCCTGCCTGTCCGCCAGTTTGTTAGGCGGGAATCTCTAAATTGTTTTTAATTTGGCTTCGGCGTGAGTTCAACCGAACGGTTGCGGCTATGCCGCACTATGTATATCAGCATTGTACTTTATAAACACAAGAATGGCATGTCAAGTATGTTACTCGTTTAGGTTCAATCAACAGAGCTAAACCCAGCTTTTCAATATTGAACCAGCAAGAAGCCATAAATCCTTATAATCTGCGTCTTGTCCTCGGCGCTTTTTGTCCGGGGATATCAGTGTACTATTAAACTTTATTTCTTCATGTCAAAATTTGTATTATAACATTCTATTCTTTAACATTTAAAGATTGTAGATAGTCCTGAGGAGATAACACACTGATATTCGCTTTTTTGAAATCATTTATATTGCGGGTAATAAGGTGGGATATTTTATTATTTACAGAGATAAAATACTGGACGCCGTCCTCAAAATCTTTGAATCCTCCATTTATTGACTCACCAATCTCTTTATCAGTAAAGGGCAGGACTTTTATTATTGACCTGATTTTACTTATAGACTGTAGCGCTTTCTCATGGCTTGTAAGTTTATTCACAATATAATAAATATTTGCTATTACAAGACTCGAAGTAAAACCATCAACTTCGCTCTGTTCACAAAGGCCGATAAGCTTATTGGAGAACTCATAATGAGGTTTACGCTTGAGGATTGTATCCAGAAAAATATCTGTATCGATAAATATTTTTTCTTTTTTCATAGATATTTATCAATCAAAGCATCTTCAAGAGCTTTTCTATCATTGGTGACTTTAACATTTTTTATCATTCCACTAAGAGCTGAAGTAATTGGTGGCAATTTCTCAGTTTTTTTGGTAGCGCTACTGGTAAGAGATGAAAAGTAGAACTCAACTAATTTAGACAAACTGATCCTTCTCTGCGCTGCATATTTCTTGGCTTCACTGATTATATTATCATCAATAGTTAACGTTAGTTTAGTATTCATAATTACCTTCCTTTCATTACGTGTAATTATATTATTTTAACACGTGCATTTCGACAGTTATTTTACCTTATTATTTCTGACGAAAAACTGAAGTAGCACACTAAGGCGTAACATGAACCAGCTGTAACCGGCAAGAAGCCATAAATCTTCATAATCTGTGTTTATCAGCGTACTATTAAACTTTATTTCTTCATATCATAGTTTGTATTATAACGTTTTATTAACCCTTCGTCTGCAAAACTGAAATATTTCTCCTCGCCGATTATAATATGATCTAATACCTTTATCTTCATAATCCTGCCTGCAAAAACAAGTTCTTCGGTAATCGCCTTGTCTTCACTACTTGGTTTAGGTTCACCGGATGGATGATTATGAGCGAAGATCATTGCTGCAGCGCCAAACTTATTTGCCAGGTTGATAATCTCTCTTACATACACACTGCTCATCGTTACGGTACCCTCATGAGCAGTAACTATATCGATGACCTGGTTTTGACTATTGAGGAATATTACTCTAAATACTTCTTTTTTTAAATCCCTCATCCTCGGAAAAAGCAGATCATAGGCTTTCCTTGACGATGAGGCTATACCCTCTACCGTTCTTGATTCCTCAAGAATCCTTTTCCCCAACTCTATTGATGCCTTTATTTGCGCAATTTTTGCATCACTTAGGCCCTTAATGCTGTACAAATCTTTTGGCTCCAGTTTATCCAGACCTCTCAAGCCCTTCGCCTCTCTAATTATTTGCCTTGCCAGATCAACAGCGCTTTTCCCTTTTACGCCAACGCGTAGTAATATTGCGAGCAACTCGGCATTTGTTAATGAATGAGGACCAGATTTTAATAACCTCTCTCTCGGCCTCTCTTCTTCAGGCCAGTTACTTATTGAGTCCTCATAAACCTTATCTTTGGGCTTTTCTGTCATGATATTTCACATCCATGTTGAAATACTAATACTCACACACCCGCCTAACAAACTGGCGGACAGGAAGGCACCCTGTCTGCCCCTGCCAGTCCGGCAGTCGGCGACAGGCAGGGAAGAACACAAAGGGAAACACCGTCCGTACAAGCGTGTCACAATTGTCATCCCGAATTTATTTCGGGATCTCTTATGAGGCCAAGTTGTTGAAATCATTAGATTCTGAAACAAGTTCAGAATGACAATGAGTATGTTTTCTGTATATGCAACTATATTTGGCAAGGTAGTTCATTTACTTACATCCTTGTAAAAATAAACTTACTTATGAAAGCACATCCATCATCTGACGGGGCTTATGTCTGTGTGAAATGAAATCTAGTGAATATTACAGATAACAAGATTTATATTAGTAAGGCTACATACTAAAAGCAATAAGAAAAAAATGTGCTGATTTATCTAACATAGATTGGGTTGGTAAAGACCCAGGGCCTGCCATCCATGTATGCCTCTACCCTGTAGACGCCCTTTTCAGCACTTGAAGATCCTAAAGAGGTACCTTCGCTTTCACTATATATTTTACCGTTTCGCAAGAGTTTAATTGTGGCACGATGTGGAGAAGTAATATCAAAGTGAATTTTGTTCTCATTACTAACAATCTCATCACCCATATAATAAATTCTTTCTCCTGAATCGGCAAAGAAGCTAAAACCTGTAGCATCAGCCAGTAGATCAAAAGAGACATAACATCTGCCCTCTTTATGTGCATCACAAACAGATCGAATAGCCTCGTCAGATTTAGCTAGTTCACCCTCAAGAAGGACGTGAGTACGAATTGTTTTAAAGAGTTCTTCATAGGTAAAAAACGGTCTTTTCGTAAATGGGATTTTCCTGTAGTGAGCGTCAAGACCGGAGATGCCGGCGACCCTCCTCTTCTGCCCCAATCCATCCCATAAAGACAACAATTCCGGGTCAGGACCTTTTATCTGCAGATTTGGATTTCTATAGAAGTGCCAGAGATTTGACAGCTTGAGATCATCAATCCAGTCATGCATGTAAGACCATATCTCAATACCTGCAAATCCACTATGTTCCCAGTCATGCCACGCCTCAAGGACTATGCTAAAAGATATTTTCCTCTTACCAAGAGGATGAACGATAATCACTGTTCCACCGTTACTGACAACATTATCAAGGCAATCTTTAGACGTCATATACTTGTACTTCTCTGGATTAATATACCTGTTATCGGTTAACGGTTGTGTATCAAGTGTCAGAAAATGGCCATCATGTCGGGGTGAAACCTCCATACCCACAATCACTAACAGGTCGCCATACCAGCCTTCCCAGCCGTCATGCCTCGGCAAAAAAGTATTGTGGTCTGACAATATCACAAAATCAAGGCCGGCATCCTGAGCGCTTTTTATTACGTCAGAAACAGGAATACTTCCATCGGAATACTCTGTATGTATATGACAGGCTCCTTTATAATCTTTTAACATTTGTTATTCTGTAAAATCTCGATAATTAAAAGAAAGCCTCTAAATTATTTACCACCCCATTTCCCCTCCTTCGCAAGGAGGGGATTAAGAGGAGGTTTTCTTCTAATTATCGAGATTTTACGGTATTCTTGAGCATTTCCACAAATGCTTCTAACCTCGTCCTCATAGAACCACTTAATCTCCCGGGGCGATCACAATCGAGCGTTAATACCGGAATATCAATATGCTTGCGGATAAGTCTGTCATATATATGTCTGTGACAGAAATTTTGAACATAGTGAATAATTCCATCAATCTTCCTCTCAGCAATCTGCTTCTTTATATCATCAATGTGATATCGCATTTCATACGGATATGTGTAACAAATATATTGGTCTTCTAATGTATCTGTTTTGTATGGCATACTGAACTGCCTCTGCACTTCGTTAAAAACAACATGTACATTCAACTCACCCAGGAAAGAATACAGGTCACAGCAAATTGGGGGTACGCCTATGTATCCCAATCTTACTTCGTGGTCCAGCGCCGGACGTTTTCCGGCCTCCTCAAGAAAATCTAATGCCTTTTTCCCAAAAAGTTCATAGTCTCCCATTAGATCGCTTGTTGAGACATTCCAGATATGATTTTCATCACCCGTAACCCTGTCTTCTTCCCACGTAAGACGATCAATCTCATGCACACTCTTTCTTACGTTATCCAGTACAAGTTTCATCTGATGCGCCTTCTCCATATTTGTTCCCAAAGCATTCGACAGAAATTCTAATTGTTTGCAAAGTGAATCTCTGTTTCTATCGTGAGGATAAGAGAATGGAATCGCCTCAATATCTTCAGTCTGTAGAACCTCGATTAAGGCCTGATTGTTACTGCAATCTCCCTGGATGACACCAATAATTTTCTTTATCCCTGTTTTTTTAGTTGCTGAATATATACCCTTTATCCATGCACAAGTATTTCTGGGCAACCCTTTAATTTCAGCATACTCAACAAGTGTATCAGGCTCATCATTGCAAATGAAGATATTATTCAGATCAATAGGTACGTAACCCGCAGCGTACACAATTTCAATTGGCACCGTTGTCGTAATCCCGATTGCCTTATCAACCGATATACGGTAAGACATCGGAAACGACATGCCGACATTAACTAAATTTGTAGAATTCATATATGAATAATAAAGGTGGATTCCCTCTGCTTAATCCCCGGACAAAAAGCACCGAGGACTTTCTGCCCTACGGTTTTTTAACTTCAAGATTTTCTATACGTCCGAAATCCTTTTTATCGTATGTGTAAACGCTTTATGCACGGTCTTTAGCAGCCTCCTTTATCGCTTTCTTTCTCATTTCCTTAATAGACATCCCAAGATCAGGAAGAGTACCGGCATAATCAAAAATTGTCTTACCTTTTTTCAAAACAACTTTATCTTCAGCCTCTTCCTTTACCAACGTATCACCGACCTTTATCCCCATATGCTTTCTGACATCTTTAGGTATTGTTATCTGTCCCTTGGGCAATACTTTTACTGTTTGCATATTTTCCTCCTATTAATATTATAATTCCTACGTTTTACTTTTTGTGGTACGTTGTTGTGATTTTGTCAATACTCTGATTCATAAATCAACGTAAATTCTTAATAAGTGGGGGAATACTTATTGTTGAGAATTTACAAATCAATTTACCTGTTTGTCAGATTATTGAAGCAATAATGTATATTAGACAAATTATTATATCATTACCATGAAAAATAGTTGAATATGCAACATAAACATAGTATATTGAACATGAAGTTAAAGTTTATTTTATGTTTGTATGTGAAAGGCTAATAAAAATGAAATCAATTTCGATCTTAGAATTTAGAAAAAATGCTGAAAAGATTATTCGATGGTCAAAACAGGGCAAAAGAATGATAATGACCTACCGTGGACGTCCTGTAATACGTTTGGAGCCAATTCTAGACGATGCCATTGATAAGGACGATCCGTTTCTTCAACTTGACGGTATTGCGGTTGGAGAAAATGAGAATTTAAGTAATCAGCAAATGGATGAGATTATTTATGGCCAATAACATGTTTTTAGATACAAGCGGCTTGTTCGCTTTTCTTGTAAAAAACGACGAAAAACATAAAAAAGCCAGTACAATCATTCGCAAGTCTGTTAAGAATGGTATGCATCTCATTACAACCGATTATATCATCGACGAGACAGCAACACTTCTAAAGGCAAGAGGGTTTACGCAAATTATTCCTAACCTGTTTGATGGAATTATGTCATCGAAAGCGTGCCGTATTGAATGGATAGACCAAGACCTTTTTAATATGACAAAAGCAATGTTTCTTCGATACAATGACAAGAAATGGGCATTTACCGATTGTTTCAGTTTTATCATTATGAAAAAATTAGGAATTATGGATGCGCTGACTAAAGATAGTCATTTTCTTGAGGCGGGTTTTACTCCACTTCTGAAATAGCTGCGTTAGTGCTATACAAAAACATAACAATAAAAAAAAGTAATCACACGAAGCCGCGAAGCACACAAAGGGTAAAAACTATTATCTTTTGTTTTATTTTTTTGGCTCTTTGACAGAATCTGTGGGTGAGAAATAAGGGGAAAATTGATATATTTGAAGGAAGGCTCGCCAAAAGGAATATTTTTTATTCCCTTCTCCGCCACCAACCCCCTCTTTTGGGTGAGGGTAGGCGGCTCCGAAGGGAATAAAAAATAAAGCCTTCTTAAATTTGAATAAAAAGCATTGTTGTTACAATTTGTTAATATAAAGTTCTCTATAAACCATATAATTAACAAATTACAAGTAAACAACAATGCTTATAAAAACATTACTCAATAAATGCTATCCTGTCAAGGGATTCATCTATGGCAAAATATTCTTACATGATACAAAGATTACAGTTAAAGTAAAAGAACGTAAAAGTTCACAAGGCTTAT
>JBHHYW010000125.1:0-7492 GCA_046757745.1 Candidatus Scalindua sp. | reverse complement strand
AATGTTGCCCCAATGGGAGTAAAGGATTTTAGAAGGCTTAAGAACACCGGTATAGGAACTTATCAGTTGTTTCAGGAAACATACCATAGAAAGACGTATAATCAACTACATATATCAGGCCCTAAATCTGACTATATAAAACGTCTATATGCCTGTGACCTTGCTCAAAGCGCCGGTATTGATGATGTGGGTATAGGAGCGCTGTTTGGCCTGTACAATTACAAATTTGAGGTACTGGCACTGCTGTTTCATGCAATGCACCTTGAGGATACATTCGGAGTCGGGCCGCACACTATTTCAGTTCCCAGGCTTGAACCTGCGGAAGGTTCTAATATATCATTACATCCCCCCTGCCCTGTTTCAGATAAGGAGATTAAAAAGATAATTGCAATCCTCCGTCTTGCCGTCCCATATACAGGGATAATACTTTCTACAAGAGAGAATGCAGACTTAAGGAATGAACTATTTTGTCTCGGCATATCTCAGATTTCTGCCGGTTCTAAGACAGTGCCCGGCAGTTACAGCAGCGACAAAGAAGCACAGGGACAATTCACTGTTTCAGATGAACGCTCCCTTTCTAAAGTTATAGAGGATTTGACCTCAAAGGGGTTTATACCAAGCTTCTGCACATCCTGCTATCGTACCGGTAGAACGGGTGAGGATTTTATGGAACTTGCCAAGCCAGGTGAAATTAAAAATTTCTGTCAGCCAAACGCCCTTCTCACATTCGAGGAATATCTTTTGGATTACAATCCCAAACTGGCGCAAAAGATAAAGTCTCTTATCCCCTCCGAAATACGTAAAATTCCCGACCCCAAAGTCAGACAGATGACATCGAGCAAAATGGAATCTCTCATCCAAGGCGAAAGAGACATTTATTTTTAACAGATTATTAGCTGCATTTAAGAAGTACCATTCCCAAAGTCCCCATATATTCCCAACCTTCACATAATACCTTCTTGATTATATATCCGCTTTTACGTAAGATAACGCAAATTTGGTAATATATATAGTTTTGATATGAAGATTAAATTTAATAATTTCTTGTTTTCATTATGAAGAAGTTTCCCTTACACTGGCAAATCTTAACAGCGTTGATATTAGGCGTATTATATGGCTTTTATCTGACAGAATATGTGAGCTACATTGGCTGGATGGGTGTTGTGTTCATGCGCGCGCTTAAGTTTCTAATAATACCATTAGTGCTTACGTCACTAACCTCCGGTATTGTTAATATCGGCGATTCCGGCAAACTTGGCAAACTCGGCCTGAAGACTATCTCATATTATATTGTTACGAGCATATTCGCAATTCTTGCAGGTTTGCTAATGGTAAATCTCTTAAAACCGGGTGTGGGTGCGGATATGGGTTTTGTTGAACACATAAAGCAACTACCCACTGCTAAAGAGTCATTTGGAGGCACTTTAATAAGTATAATTCCGGAAAATATCTTTGCGGCATTTGTAAATAGCAAGATGCTGCCCATTATTTTTATCTCAATTCTGTCAGGCATCTTTATTACAAGAATTTCAGGAAAACATAAAGACTTTTTCGCCACGCTTACCAACGCAGGCTTTGAACTGATGATGAAGATAACGCACTTTATCATCAGATTTACGCCTTATGGTGTATTTGGAATAGTTGCAGTGACTGTGTCACGACAGGCAAGTGACACTGCGGCATTACTGAATATTGCCGGTAGATTGGGCCTTTACATGATAGCCGTAATGTCCGGTTTGATTATACACGCGATTATCATCCTTCCATTAATCCTGAGACTGTTTGGGAAGACAAATCCATATACCCACTTTAAAGCCCTCAGAATTCCACTTATCACGGCATTCTCGACTTCATCGTCATCCGCCACCCTGCCTTTAACACTGGAGGTTTTGGAGGAGAAATCTGGAGTTTCCAACAGAGTGAGCAGCCTTGTCTTACCACTTGGAGCTACAATAAATATGGACGGTACAGCATTGTATGAATGTGTAGCCGCCATGTTTATAGCTCAGGCATATGGGATAGAGCTGACTTTCGTTCAACAGGCGATTGTAGTCGCAACCGCCCTTCTTGCCTCTATCGGTGCGGCAGGAATTCCAATGGCAGGCTTTGTAATGATTTCAATAATTTTATCTGCTGTCGGATTGCCGTTGGAAGGTGTCGGATTGATTCTGGCCGTAGACAGAATACTCGACATGTTCAGGACATCCGTTAACGTATGGAGTGATAGCTGTGGCGCAGTAATAATCGCCAAATCCGAAGGTGAAAAATTAAATTATGATAGGTAATTGAGGGGTTGCGGAAATTGGGGAATTTTAAGAAGTTTGAAGAGTTGCCATGCTGGAAAAAAACCAGAGAATTTTGTAAAGCAGTATCAAGACTAATAAATAAAGCCAAGCTCAAAAACGAAACTAACCTTAAGGAGCAAATATGGAAGGCTGCCGGTTCTGCTATGGACAATATTGCTGAAGGCTTTGATGATGGTTCGTCACGTGAATTTATTCGTTTTTTAGGTTATTCACAAAGGTCGTGTGGTGAAGTTCAGTCGCAGATGTATCGTGCATTAGATTGTGGTTATATCAGTAATTCTGAATTCAAAGTTGTTTATGATCTTGCGAGTGAATGTAGAATGCAAATAAAAGGTTTTAGAAAGTATTTAAGAAATTGGGGAATAAGCATAATCCCTCAATTCTTCAGTCCCTTAATCATTTAATTCTCCAATCCTTAAATCTCTCAATCATATCCACATCTAGCCTAAATACTTACTAAGCAATTCTACAGTTTCTTCACCATACAGTTTGTCTTTGCCATATCCCGGTACAGCTCCGCATTTTATGGCTTCGTCCATTTGATCTTTAAAGTTGGTAATCATCATCAGTGGCGTACTAAAACGACCGTCTTTTTTTATCTCCTTTATCAACTCCAGTCCACCCTCCTGATCAAATGCCCCTATCCGGTTGATTATGACCAAATCATAACCCTGCTTTTCTAAATAACCTATTGTTTTCTTTAATTGTTTCACCCTCGTTACCTTTGCAGAAAAGTTTTTCTCAATCAACGAAGTAATTTGAGGATTGTCCAGATCACAATGGCCAACTATCAATACATTTTTCATGATATTACTGTATCGAACAGTTTCGCTCATGTCAAGGGTGGATTATTCTCGGTATTCAGGCTTATATTGTATTTCATTTAATGTGTCTAACTACAGTGTGCATGTTGGAATTAGCATTAACATTAATAAGTTAGGCCTTCGGCGACTCTGTAGGGGCAATTCATGAATTGCCCCTACACATTGAAATTTCTATACATAAACTTTAAACTGTAAATTATGCGTTTTTATTGATAATATAGCCAAAAGATTTTTTCTGATTTATGATTTTAAACATGCAAAAGAGTGAAAATGAAGGAAGCAACGAGACCTCGGTAGATTTTATCAGGACAATTGTTGCCGAAGACATCAGTACGAATAAGTGGGACGGAAAGGTAATCACAAGATTTCCCCCTGAACCAAACGGTTTCCTACATATTGGACATGCTAAATCAATCTGTCTGAATTTTGGCATTGCGGCTGAAAACAGAGGCGGACGATGTCATTTGAGATTTGATGATACCAATCCTGTCACTGAGGAGGATAGGTACGTTAGCTCTATACAGGAAGATGTGCGCTGGCTGGGCTGGGACTGGGGAGTGCATTTATACTATGCTTCAGATTATTTTGAGAAGATGTATGAGTATGCCATTCAGTTAATCAATAAAGGGTTAGCGTATGTCTGTGATCTGGATGCTGATCAGACGAGAGAGCATCGCGGGACCCTCACGAAACCCGGAAAAAATAGTCCACACCGCAACCGTAGTGTTGAAGAAAACGTGGATCTGTTCAAGCGCATGAAAGAGGGAGAATTTGAAGATGGCTCCCGTGTGCTTCGTGCCAAAATAGACATGGCTTCACCTAATATGAATTTACGTGATCCGGTTATGTACCGAATTTTGCATGCAGAACACCATCGTACAGACGGCAAGTGGAGTATATATCCCACATACGATTGGGCACACGGCCTGGAAGATTCTATTGAGGGTGTTACTCATTCGATCTGTACGCTGGAATTCGAGAACCACAGACCATTGTATGACTGGTACCTAGAAAAGCTTGAAATCCATCATCCTCAGCAAATTGAGTTTGCTCGTTTGGAACTTACATATACCGTCATGAGTAAGCGTAAACTCTTGCAGATGGTTGATGATGGACACGTTAAAGGCTGGGATGACCCTCGTATGCCGACTATTAGCGGCATGCGCAGGCGTGGATACAGCCCCGAAGCCATTCGTGAATTCTGCAAGCGAATCGGAATTAACAAGTTTAACAGCACTATTGATATAGCTCTGCTGGAACATTGTATACGTGATAATTTAAATAAAACATCCAATCGCGTAATGGCCGTTTTAAGGCCATTGAAGGTAGTTATAGACAACTATCCTGAAGGTGAGGAAGAGTGGATGGACGCCGTAAATAATCCTGAAGACCAGAGCGCCGGCACCAGGAAAGTCCCGTTTTCCAGGGTTTTATACATCGAACAGGATGATTTTATGGAGGACCCTCCCAAGAAATTCTACCGTTTATGCCCGGGCAGAGAAGTCAGACTGCGCTATGCCTATTTTGTAACCTGTACTGATGTGGTAAAGAACGATGATGGAGAGATAGTTGAATTACACTGCAGTTATGATCCGGCTACGCAAGGAGGTAATGCCCCTGACGGACGTAAGGTTAAATCTACGCTTCACTGGGTTTCAGCTTCACATGCATTAAATGCAGAAGTCAGGTTATATGACCATCTATTCACAAAGGAACGCCCTGAAGTGGCAGGAGACGGAGAAGATTTCAGATCAAACCTGAACCCTCAATCACTGCAGGTTCTTTCAGACTGCATGGTAGAACCCAGTCTTAAAGACGCAAAGCCATTTGATCGGATTCAGTTCGAAAGGCTCGGTTATTTTTGTATCGATGCAGATACGGCCAATGACAGGCTTGTTATCAATCGGACTGTAACTCTCCGTGATACCTGGGCAAAGGTACAAAAGCAGGGAAACAAGAAATAAAATCGGTACTGCATGCCAGACGATATTTTTGGCAAGCCCTTATTTTACAAACGATTTGTAGTTTTATTTTAGAATAATAGTTATTGAAAGGATGCGCATAATGGACATAAAGGAACTAGAGGGAGGTATTACAAAGGCATTAAATGAGGCCGCAAATGAGGTATTCTCTACTATGCTGATGATGGAGGTAAAGACACAAGAGTCATTCGTAAGGGATGAAAAGAATGTCAGTACTGATTTGATTTCTTCACTTCATTTTTTTGGTAACAAATATATGGGGAAGATCGCAATATTTTCATCCGGGGGTGTGGCTTGTCATATAGCCAATGCAATGCTTGGTACTGAAACGACAGAGGTAAATGAAGAAATCAAAGACGGTATGGGTGAAATTGTCAATATGATAGCAGGAGTTGCTAAAGTAAAGCTGACAGATACACTGGGAGACATGCACCTGCTGACGCCATGGGTAATTGCAGGAAGGCATTTAACTATTGCTTCTCCTGAAAAGAGTGGTGGCGTGGACTTTGCTCTTGATTCTCAAGCATCTTTCTCCTGGGTCATGACAAAGGTTGAGTTTGAGAAAGGTACATTTATGGTTGGTGTACAGCCAAATGCTGTTCCTGAGGAAAATAAAGTTTCATCTGTTTCAGCTAAAGAGGTTGAATCTTTAAAGGAAGAAATAAAAGAATTAAAAGCCGAGATAGAGCGGCTGAAATCATGAATGAATTAAATAACCAACATCATCTCATAGGGAGGCGGAAAGCATCTCTATTTCCTTTCGAAGAAGCCACTCTTGCCCCCGGATTTCTTGACCAGGTAGATATCACTTATCAACATTGATTTGTCTGCTGATTTGCACATATCATATAGTGAGAGCACAAACAGAGGCCGCAGTGAGCGCTTCCATCTCAATACCGGTTTTAGCAGTGCTCTTCACTTCTGATGTGATTTCTATAGAATCCAGATTATTATTTGTATAATCTATTTTAACAGAATTAAGATTAAGAGGATGGCACATCGGAATAAGTTCGCTTGCTTTTTTTGCAGCCATTATGCCGGCTACAATGGAAGACATCTCTTTCGAGAGGATTCCAATCTTTGTCCCTCATCTTCATTGGTTAAATCTGTGTTGTCTATGGAATCTGTGGTTTCTCTTATTATCATCCACCAATCTGGTTCATTACGGCTCTATTTTTTCCGGAATGAACGATAGGTTTCATGTCGGTAACCTTAAAGAATGCTTCTGTCAGCTTCTCCGCCATTTCTTCTTTATTCAGATTGGAAGTACGTATGATATCTTTAACATTAACCTCTCCTCCGCTCAACAGGCATGAACGTAACTTTCCATCAGAAGTAAGCCTCAGCCGATTACATGTGCTGCAAAACGGCTTGGAAACCGCCGAAATAAAACCTATAGACCCTAATGCCCCCTTTATCCTGTAAATCGTGGCAGGGCCGCCCCCTACTCTCAGCTTATCCGGTATCAGTTCTCCAGCTTCCTTTACTTTCTCCATTATCTCAGAAGTCGGCACAAACCTCTCTTCATCAACCATGTCCTTCCATCCGGAAGCCATAAGTTCTATGAATCGCATCTCTATATCTCTCTCCATGATATATCGAACAAAGTCCTGTATCTCGTCATCATTTGATCCACGCATAACAACTGCATTAATTTTAGTACCCTTAAAACCCGACTTTAAAACCTCCTCTACACCATCAAAGACGTCCTGTATATTACCGCCCCTTGTTATTTCGTGAAACCTGTCTTCTCTCATGGTGTCTAAACTAATATTCAACCTGGACAATCCACTACTTTTCAAGTCCGTTGCAAATTCCTTCAGGAATACACCGTTAGTCGTCATTGCTACATCATCAATACCTTTAATCTCGGTAACTTGTTTGGCCAGAGAAGCGATATCTTTCCTGACGAGTGGTTCTCCACCGGTAAGTCGTATCTTGTTAACGCCAAGGCTTACCCCATGCCTTATAATCTTCAGTAGCTCTTCAAAACTGAGAATCTCTTCTTTCCTGCTCAGTTCTGATCCACCAGGCGGCATGCAATAGACACATCTCAGGTTACACAAATCTGTGACAGATACCCTCAGATAGCTTATTTTTCTGGAATGTTTGTCAATCATACAAATTCATCTTTCTACAGTTTTCTTGACACTATTACACAAAAAATGCAAGGGCGTATTGCCATACGCCCCTACTTTGTGGCAGCTTTTAAAAACTTATAAATGTTAAATTATAAAATACTTTTATGAAAAAGTCACAGACTAATTAATGATCTTTTTTGTTATTTCTATAAATGCTGAGGAATTCTTTGAACCATTATCACTCGCTACAAATGCCTTTCCTTCATCACATTTGGAGACAATCTCCGGGTCAAGAGGTA
>JBHHYW010000124.1:0-7511 GCA_046757745.1 Candidatus Scalindua sp. | reverse complement strand
ATCTTTATGGCAGCGAAGAATAACGGAATCTATATTCCGGGGTTGTGCTATCATCCGAAATTAACTCAGTATGGCGGGTGCAGGCTCTGTATGGTTGAGGTAACTGAACGTGGCAGAACAAGGCACAGATTTTCCTGTGCACAACCAGTCTCTGAGGGGATGTCCGTAAAAACTAAAACTTCTGAGGTGGACAAATATACGAAATCTGTCATGGAATACCTGCTGGCACACCACCCTCTTGATTGTCCGACATGTGATAAGTCCGGAGAGTGCGGATTGCAGGATATTACTCATGATCTTAAATTGTCCGCTGGTAGATTTAAGACTGCGAGATTGGACGCACCGATGAAGAGGGACAACCCCCTCTTAGAATATAATACAAACAGATGTATCCTCTGTGGTAGATGTGTTAAGGTGTGTAAGGAAATTGAGGGTGCAGGTGCAATAGATTATCAGAACAGGGGCTTTAAGACCGTTATTGGTACTGCTTTTGATAAACCATTGGATTGTACTTTTTGTGGTGGTTGTGTATCAGTATGTCCCACCGGTTCGTGGCAGGATAGGACTCTTAAATTCAGGGCCAGGCCATGGGAACTGAAAAAGACATCAACGATTTGCACTTATTGTGCTGTTGGCTGTACTGTTGTAGTAAACACCAAGAAGGATGAGGTAATGAGGATAACCTCGGATGATGACCTGGGAATAAACGAAGGCAATCTGTGCGTGAAAGGAAAATTTGGACACGAGTTTATTAATTCCAGCAGACGGGTTAAAACCCCTTTAGTGAGAAAGCTAGGTATTTTGTGTCCGGCGACATGGGAAGAAGCCCTTAGTCTCGTATCAAAGAAATTTACAGAAATTATAGATGAGCACGGAGGAAAAGCAATAGGTGGTATCGGCTCTGAGAAATGTACTAATGAGGATAATTATCTGTTCCAGAAGTTCTGCAGGACGGTCTTAGGAACCAATAATATAGACAATATATCAAATATAAAGTCGCCTTCGTTAAATCGATTGATTAATGAATCTGTTGAGTATGGGATTGCAGCGGCATCAGTGGAAGAGATAGAAACGGCAGACACATTGTTTTTTGTGGGAGCAGACGTTGCGGAAGCGCATCCGGTAGTCGGCAGCATGGCTAGAAAGGCAATACGGGTAAATAAGGCAAAACTAATTGTTGCGAATACAAGAAATATTGAATTTAACAGCATTGCCAGGAATGATATCCGCATGCAATATAATATTGGAACACAAACACAATTAATTAATACCTTGAGTAATATGATAGTTAAGGGAAATCTCGTTAATTTGAAAAAAGTAGAAGCTTCTACAGAGAATTTCAAAGAATGGTATTCTGCATTGAAGAAATCTGATATGGGTATAAGGAAGGCCTCCATGCTTACAAATGTTACTGAGGAGGCTATAAAAAATGTGTCAGGATTATTAGCAAAGCCGGGAAAATGTTATATTATCTGCGGTAAAGATATAGAAGAAGATCCTTCGGCTGAGAATGCGATTAGGGCTTTGATGGATCTTTGTGCGTTGATAAATGCCGGCGGTTCTGATAAGGTTTCACTTGTGTTCTCCAGGGCTAATAATAATTCTCAAGGTGTAAACGATATGGGAGTTGTACCTGACTTTCTACCTGGATATCTGGATATAAATGATGAGGAAAACAGGAAAAAGTTTGAAGAGTCGTGGCATGTGAAATTATCCGGTGATGTCTCTACGGATGATTCAGAGGATAATGTTTTTGATCTTGCCTCTAAAGGCAAAATTAAAGCACTCTATGTCATGGGAGAAAATCCTATCGTTAGTTATCCAAACGGCAAGAAATCGAAAGCGGCCTTTAAGAAAGCCGATTTTGTCATTGTTCAGGACAGCTTTTTGACAGAAACCGCACAACTGGCAGATGTTGTTTTTCCTGCATCGACATATGTTGAGAAGGAAGGTACATTTACTAATATGGGAATGACTGTGCAAAGGTTAAACAAGGTCATTGAGCCAGTGGGAGAATCCATGCCTGATTGGCAGATTGTGTGCGAGTTGGCAAAAAAAATGGGACATCCATATTATTATATCTCTCCTAAACCGATTAAAGATGAAATAGGGAAATGTGTTTCTACATATGAAGGAATCATAAATATCAATTTGGGAAAGGGTGGTTTCCGCTGGATATCTTCTGTATATGATAAATTTGAATCAGCAAAGTATAGTTTTATGATTTCCAAAAAGAAATCTCCTGCTATAAAGAAGAACAGAGAGTATCCGTTTATTCTGTTAACAGGTTACAGCTTAAGACATCAAGGTACCTATTCAAGAAACTCGAGTTCTCTAGTTTCTCTTGCCTCTGAATGTTTTATTGAAATTAATGGAAATAATGCACGGAAGACGAAGATTGCAGACGGGGATATGGTTAAAATCGAGTCTGCTCAAGGCAAGATGAAGCTTAAAGCAAAGGTTACGAGCAGGGTGCCGGAAGGCGCTGTTTTTGTTTCGGAGGATTATGAGTGGGCGCCCATTAACGATCTGCGTGATAACGGTTATACAACTGTAAGAATATCTAAGACGAAATAATAAAAGATGAAGAAAACAGGACAAACATATTTTTGTGAGATTTGCAGGCAGAAAGTCGTAGTCGTTGAAGATGGGTTTGGAGTGCTTGTCTGTTGTGGGCAGGAAATGAATCTGGTTGCTGATAAGAGTATGATGGAGACATGGACATCAGCACATCCTAAACCAGAAGGCGGCGTGATTTACGTATGCAAGGAATGCGGGCAGAAGATAAGCGTTGTAGAAGAAACTACTGGTATATTGGAATGTTGCGGCCAAAGAATGCAACGAGAGAGTGATAACTAGGCTGTAGGGAAATTATATAATGCTAAGTGCACTTTTATATCTTATACTTGCGATTATTAAAGTAGGCATAGTCGTTGGTGTGCTGTTACTGATCATTGCATACCTTATATGGGTTGAAAGGAAAGTAATGGCACATATGCAGGTCAGGCTTGGGCCAATGAGAGTAGGATGGCATGGGTTGCTTCAGCCTATTGCAGATGGACTTAAGTTAATTTTCAAAGAAGATATCATTCCTGCAAATGCCAGTAAAGTTGTATTTGTCCTGGCGCCCGTGATCGCTACGGTTCCAGCACTGATGTCCATAGCAGTTATTCCCTTCGGGGACACGATAAGCATAGCGGGCAGAAGCATTGATATGGTTATAACAGACGTAAATATAGGCATACTCTATGTCCTTGCTGTTACTTCGGTAGGTGTCTATGGTATCATACTCGGGGGCTGGTCGTCGAATAACAAGTATTCTTTGCTTGGCGCATTGAGATCTTCTGCTCAGATGATAAGTTATGAACTTTCACTGGGCCTGTCTTTGATAGGTGTTATTATGATTTCTCAGTCACTAAGCCTTGTAGAGATTGTCAATTGTCAAGCTCAATACTGGTTCGTCATTCTACAACCTTTAGGCTTTTTAATATACGCAATAAGTGCTATTGCAGAGACAAATAGATGTCCGTTTGATTTACCAGAAGCAGAGACCGAATTGGTTGCAGGTTTCCATACAGAGTATAGCAGTATGAAGTTTGCATTATTCTTTATGGCCGAGTATGCTAATATTATTACGGTGTCCGCGGTTGCCGTTACTTTCTTCTTTGGCGGCTGGAGGGGCCCATTTTTACCGCCGGTTGTCTGGTTCATGATTAAGATGGCTCTGTGCATATTCTTCTTCGTATGGTTGAGGTCTACTTACCCTAGATTCAGGTATGATCAGTTAATGAAGTTTGGATGGAAAATCCTGCTTCCGGTTGCATTAGTAAACATTTTAATAACAGGGCTTGTTATGGTCTTGTTATGATTTATTACGATGTGAGGAGTTAGTATGATAAGACCATTAATACAGGGTTTGGCGCTTACTTTAAAGCATTACCTGAACCCATTTAAAGTAGTGACGATGCAGTATCCTGACGAAAAATGGACGCCTTATCCACGTTTCAGGGGTTTGCATGAACTACAAAGGGATGAAAAAGGGAAAGAGAAATGTGTAGCATGCGGCCTTTGTTCCACAGTTTGCCCTGCAGAATGCATTGAACTTGAAGGTGATGAAAATGAACAGGGAGAGCGTTTTGCAAAGACTTATGAAATTAACATGCTCCGTTGCATTTTCTGTGGGTACTGCGAGGAAGTATGCCCGGAGGAGGCTATATTCTTAAGGCAAGATTATGAGCTGGCTTCTGAAAACATTAAGGATCATATTTACAATAAAGACAAACTATTAGTTCAGTTAAAGAAGAAAAAATAACTAATTTTAGGGTAGCATTCTATGCTGGAAAGTTTACTGTTTTTAATAATGGGTTTTATAACGATTGTCTGTGCTCTATGCGTAGTCTTTCAGAAGAATCCAATATATAGCGCAATTTTTCTTATTCAAACAATGGTTTCTCTGGCAGTATTGTACGTTTTGTTACACGCACAGTTTATTGCTGCGATACAGGTAATGGTATATGCCGGTGCTATAATGGTACTTTTTATTTTCGTGATAATGTTACTTAATTTAAGCAAAGCAGATGTAGAAGGGGAGAGGGACAATCTGTTTTTTCAAAAACCTTCAGCTATTATCCTGGGATTAATACTGGTAATTATGATTGGCGCCGTAGCCTTGAAAACCATTTTCCAAGGTACCAAAGGTGAGTATACGCCGGAAACTATAAGTCAGATCGGAAATACACAGCTTGTAGGTAAAATGTTGTTTACTAAATACGTTTTCCCTTTTGAAATTGCTTCAATTTTGTTATTTGCGGCCATTATCGGTGCAATAATATTAGCAAAAAAACAAATTATTGAGGATGAAAAGGCATAATGATTCCATTGACATGGTACTTAATATTGTCCGGCATTCTGTTTTCAATAGGGGCAGTAGGCGTTTTAATCAGAAGGAATGCCATAGTTATTTTTATGTGTATTGAATTAATGCTGAATTCAGTAAATCTTGCGTTTATTACTTTTTCTCGTCAACTGAATTCTATGGATGGCCAGATTTTCGTCTTTTTCATAATGACGGTTGCGGCGGCAGAGGCGGCAGTAGGGCTTGCAATAATAATCGCCATTTATAGAAATAAAGCGACTGTTAATGTTGATGATATTAACTTAATGAAGTGGTAAAAGGATAGAATAATGCCATATTTCTTTGGATGTTCATATTTGGACTTGATCGGATATGTACTATTGTTTCCGCTTGCCGGGACCGTTATAAACGGACTTTTAGGGAAGAAACTTAGTAAGTCTGTAGTCGGTATAATTGGATGTACAGCGATAGGAATAGCATTCATTCTTTCATTTTTCGTATTCATTGACCTGTTGCAACTCGCTCCTGAACACAGGGTGTTCGAGAAGGACTATTTTACATGGATCGGTTCTGGTGCATTTGAAGCGATTGCCGGTTTACAGGTAGACCCGCTTTCCGTAGTGATGATATTGGTGGTATCCGGTGTTGGATTCCTTATCCACGTGTATTCTGTCGGTTATATGCAAGATGACGACGGATTTTACAGATATTTTACATATCTGAATTTATTTACCTTCTCAATGCTGCTGCTTGTCCTGGCTAGTAATTTTCTTCTCATGTTTATAGGCTGGGAGGGTGTTGGTTTGTGCTCATACCTGTTAATTGGTTTCTGGTTTGAGAAGAAATCTGCATCAAGTGCAGGTATGAAGGCATTTATAGTAAACCGCGTTGGTGACTTCGGCTTTATACTAGCCATTATGTTGATTTTCGTCACCTTTAATACTATAGATTTTACCAAAGTCTTTCATGCTGCGCCCGAGCATTTACAAATGGGTGGTTTTATAGCGACAATGATAACACTTTTACTGTTTGTAGGCGCTGTAGGCAAATCTGCGCAAATACCACTTTATACCTGGCTACCTGATGCTATGGAAGGCCCGACCCCGGTCAGCGCACTCATACATGCTGCGACAATGGTGACTGCCGGCGTTTATATGGTTGTAAGATGTAACGTGTTGTATACTTTAGCTCCATTTACTTTAACGGTTGTGGCTGTAATAGGAGGGGCTACAGCGTTATTTGCTGCAACTATCGGTCTTGCCCAGAATGATATTAAGAGGGTTCTTGCATACTCCACAGTCAGCCAGATAGGATACATGTTTCTCGCCTGCGGTGTGGGAGCTTATGTAACGGGTATATTCCATCTGGTTACACATGCGTTTTTTAAGGCATTATTGTTTCTTGGTGCAGGAAGTGTTATTCACGGGTTGAGTGGTGAGCAGGATATGAGAAAAATGGGCGGCCTGAAGAAATATATGCCGACTACACACACTACATTTCTAATCGGGACACTTGCAATTGCCGGAATACCGCCATTTGCCGGATTTTTCAGTAAAGACGAAATATTGCTGGAGGCATTTGCCAAGGGGGGTTTACTTTTTTGGGGTTTGGGAGCTTTTGCTGCATTGCTCACGGCGTTTTATATGTTTAGACTGCTTTTTATGACATTTTATGGAAAATCAAATATGTCTAAACATGCCGAAGATCATGTCCATGAATCTTCCATGGTTTTACTTATTCCGTTGCTCGTACTGGCGCTACTTTCTATTCTTGGCGGGTTTATAGGCTTTCCGACAGCGAGCGCAATAAATAGTTTTCTTGCACCGGTTATAGGCGGCGGGCATCATGGAACGGTTGATGGAGGTTCTTTGCATCATGTATCAAGCAGTTTGATGTTCTCCATGATGGGAGTCTCGACAGGTATTGCCATAGCAGGTATTATATTAGCATACCTGATGTATATAAAGAACCCTGATTTGCCTTCAAAGATAGTCGGGAAGTTTAAGTTGATTTACACAATTATATATAACAAATATTATGTTGACGAGATTTATGATGCAACAATTGTTAACCCGACTGTAAAAACATCGTTTATTCTCTGGAAGATTGTAGACGTGAGGATTATAGACGGTTTCGTGAATGCTGTTGCCAGGATTGTTGAATTAAAAGGTGAGGTATTAAAGCTCTTCCAGACTGGATATGTGCGCAACTATGCATTATCTATATTACTGGGCGGAGTTATCATAATTGTTTGTTCCCTGGTACTTTTATAAACGTTTTTAATTTTAAGGTTTTATATTATGAATTTACCTATACTTACCATAGTAACGTTTATCCCATTGCTCGGGGCAATTTGGCTCCTGTTTGTAAATGGAGAGAATCAGGAGAAAATTAAACGAATTGCTCTTGTTATAGCCATAGGTGATTTTATAATTTCGTTGCCACTGTTCTTCAAATTTAAATTAAACACATCTGAATTTCAGTTTATTGAAAATGTACCGTGGATAAAGGAATTTGGTATCAGCTATCATGTGGGAATTGATGGTATAAGCCTTTTCCTCTTTCTCCTGACTAGTTTCCTTACACTCATTTGTATACTGGCGTCATGGAACATAAAAGACAGAATCAAAGAGTACATGATAGCGATGCTTATATT
>JBHHYW010000123.1:0-7516 GCA_046757745.1 Candidatus Scalindua sp. | reverse complement strand
AGTACCTGATTTGTGAATGAACCATCCATGACACGGGATGGATGGCCGGTTGCGTTACCAAGGTTTACAAGGCGTCCTTCGGAGAGAAGAATAATGTAGTCTTCAGTATCGTCGGATCGGTAGATCTTATGTACCTGCGGTTTCACCTCTTCCCATTTCCAGTTGTCGCGCATGAATTTAGTGTCAATCTCAAGGTCGAAGTGGCCGATGTTGCACACGATGGCGCCCCGCTTAACGGCGGCCAGCATGTGACGATCACATACATTCACGTTACCGGTAGTTGTTACTATAAGATCTATCTTTTCCAGCAACTGTTTATCGATGCATTCAGCAGAGCCGGTGTTGTTTCCGTCTTTGTACGGAGAGACGACTTCATATCCGTCCATGCATGCCTGCATACCACAGAGAGGATCAATCTCAGATATCTTTACGATCATCCCTTCCTGATTCAAACTCTGAGCAGAACCCTTGCCGACATCGCCGTAGCCAACAACGAGAGCTTTCTTACCGGAAAGTAGAGCATCGGTGCCACGCTTAATGGCGTCATTTAAACTGTGGCGGCAGCCGTATTTGTTGTCATTTTTAGATTTAGTTACAGAATCGTTGACGTTGATTGCAGGAACCTTAAGCTCGCCTTTTGCCAGCATGTCGAACAGCCTGTGAACACCGGTTGTGGTCTCTTCTGTTATACCATGGACCTTATCAAGCATCTCTGGATATTTCTCGTGAGCCATGGCAGTGAGGTCACCACCGTCATCAAGCAATACATTGGCGTCCCACGGCTTTCCATCCTTGAGAATAGTCTGTTCAATACACCATGAACCTTCCTCTTCTGTCTGTCCCTTCCAGGCGTAGACGGCAACACCGGCAGCAGCCATGGCGGCGGCGGCGTGGTCTTGTGTGGAGAAAATGTTACATGAAGACCAACGCACTTCTGCGCCGAGGGCGCGAAGTGTTTCGATCAATACGGCTGTCTGGATCGTCATATGGATACAACCGATAATTTTAGCGCCCTTAAGGGGCTGTTCATTCTCGTATTTTTTTCTGAGGTTTATTAAGCCTGGCATTTCGCCCTCAGCAAGGGTGATCTCACTGCGTCCCCAGTCAGCCAGACTGATGTCGGCGACCTTGTAATCCTGCGTAAGTGTAGTAGTCATATCATATTCCTTTATTTAAGGTTACAAATTAAGAGTGAGCGCCAGACGTGCATGGCGCTATAAGAATTAGTTTTTATAAGAGCTAATTACTATATAATAAAAGCCTGTAAGTTTTCAACTGTTTTTTAATATTTTATCTCAAACTTTCTTATTGGTTATTAAGATAATAGTGCGTCGTGGCCGCAATCAAGTTTGAAGTGCCTTAAGTTAGTTAAAAAAAATTCCACAACCTTAGCTCACTTCAAACTTTAGGCACTTTTAACTTTTTCTGAGAATTAAAAAACTTCCAAAAAAAGATTTTACAGAGCTAAGCTCAGCTTTGTGGTGTAATTGTATATTTATCTTTTTATTCCGATTTCAGATATATTTTGTTGAAAAAGTTTCTAAATCAACCGATAATATTAATAAGCTTATTACTCCATGTGATTCGTCCGTCAATTGAAGCAATGAAACATTTGTTAAATTCGTTTTCCTAGATTAAATTTCTCAAATCTTTATGGAGAAAACCATGGAAAAAGATGAAACCATTCAGGAACTTCAAAAAGAGAGTTTGCAAAGCCTGTCAGATAAAGACCTCCTTTTCCTTATCGAAAGTTATGTTACCAGACGGAATGATTACGAGAATATTGCAAGTTTGATAAAAGGAGATGAAGACGTAATAGCTAAAATGATCGATAGTGACAGGGTATTCAACAACGTGATGAACTGTACGGAACGCATTCTGGCTATATCTCCCTATTTCCTGTTTTCACTGCTTTTGAGGAGGGCATTTAAAGAAAAAAGAAAAGACATAAAATTTATTGAAAAGACTATAGAAGCATTAAACAAAACCGAACCTGTCATCCCATGGGATAAGAACCGGCTTATGAGCCTTCTTGAGGACAAGCAGGTTTCGAACTACATTGCAAACATGCTTGCACAATTTACAGAGAGTTCAAGATTGTATAACGAAAAAGAGGATGAAGGAAAATCACATCAATATATAGTAGATATGATTACGGATTCTCTGCATTCAGATAACATTGAAAAGTTTAATATTTACTGTCATATAGGAGATTATACGCTCTTCCTGACAGGAATGATTCCGGAATATATTAAGTACAGATATGAATACAAACGAAGGCCTGTTGATAAACATTATTACGTCGGTTTCGGTAAAACATATTACGGTCTTGCATCTGAACATACCAATGCAAGGAGAAACCGGCTTACAGGCACACTATCACAATTATCAGAAGGGTTTGAGGTCGTTGCACAGGTCTTAGGTTTTATGAACAGGGAATATTTTTATCCTGCAAAAGCAGGACTTGCCTAATAATCCTATTAATTCTTCCACACCGGATAAATATGAAAATCAGACATCCTTTGATTAAGGTATTACAGAGAAAGATAGAAAAGACCTATGCACTGGACACAGGTATTACCAATATCGAACAGTATATTATTGGCGATAAAGGTTATAAAGAATTCTATGCAAAAGAGAATATAAGGACGGTAGTTAATAGTCATTCAGGAGCGAAGGTCTTAATAAGGGATGCAGGAGATACGCTTAAAGTAAGTATTTATTATCCCGATGAATTAATAAGAGAATTGGAAGGCAACGATCCAAGGCTTGGCCTTCATGATGATAATATTGATTTATGTGCAAGCTTTGTTGAAGAACTGGATCATTTCTTGTTTATAGCTCAGAATTATAAACAGAATCGCCCTTTCAGCCTTCTCGAACTGGAATTACAGGCAAATGTAACTAAATACCTGGTACTAAAATATTTTATTGCACTACAGAATAAATCAATAAAGCTGAGTAAATTTGACAAGGAATATATAAGGTACCATCTCTTTTATAAACGCAAATATGATATTGAGGATACTTCAGAGAGAAAAAGATATGAAGATGCAGGGAAATTCGGCATGATTTATACAAAATACATCGACCTTCTCCCACAGGAAGACCGTTTGCGTGATTTAAGACAATTCAGCAGGATGACCTGCCCATCCAAGATAAGACACATCCAATCAACAAGGAATTAACCTCTCTTCAACCGGTTAGAGAATCTTTAAAACATAATTATTAAAAACCTCCCCAGGAGAAAAATCCAGTTCGTTTTTTGTTACAAAAAATTCTATCCAAATAGAATTCTGTAATTTGAACGCCATTAGACCTCAATTAATACAATAACCATCTGAAACCTATATTAAACGAGTAATCTGTATCGAGTTGATCTCCTCTCAAATCTTCATAAATCGGTTTTTGAAAAGACGCTTCAATAAGAAAATTTGGCCTTGGTATAAACTGAATGCCCGGTGATATAAAGATTGTATTCCTTCCAGAGTCATCAACCCTTTTATCGTTTTGCCTGTTCTTTTGGCTTAATTTACCATTAAATTCCAGATATAAATTTAACTGCTTTGCGGGATATGTTTCATATATTTCCGGCAGCAGTCTGTATCCAAAGGCAATATCATAATTAAATGTATCTCCAAACTCAAAATCATCTGCCTCTGTGTTGATGGTGTATATCAAATCGGCATTTATCCCGAAACGGCCTTTAATGTGCGTAAATATAAACCCCAGACCATAATCAACGGAGCCTGTTCCTAACTGGACAGGCGGAGGCAATCTCGCTCCACCCCTTTTCTCATCATCATCACCAGTGGGCAGCTTGAGCCTTCCTAATGCAGACATCCTTGTGGTTTGAGCATGGGCATCCCTCTGGAAGAACTGATACTTTCCAAAAAGAGTTAAGTCCCCAAACCCTGAATCTGAGAAACTTTTTCGTTCACCATTTATCGTAGTCTTTTTCTCTTTATCCAGGTAAGGTATGGAAGCTCCCACCACAAGCTTATTAGGAAGTAGCTCATAGGGAACGATAAGAGGAACAGAGATAATATTAAGTTTACCCCGTCCTCCCGGAAGTGAACCGAGCAGACTGGTAGCCTTCCCAAAGCTCCGTATAGCACCACTCTCAAGCCCAGTCACAAATGCGGTCTGAGTATTGATGGGAGGGCCCTGAGCCTCTGCCCGATTGATAAAGCTGACTCCTGAAACAATAACGGTGAAGAAATATAAGGATATAATATATTTTCTCATAATTAGAGCAACCTTTCATTTTATTAGAATCTAAAATCCCTTATCTCCAAAACATGAGGATGTAGACCATGGCCTTTTATTTTTTCTTCCTGTACCAGGCCGGTTATAGTGACGATCTTACCTTGAAATTTTTCGGATGTTATTATATCCTTAAGCATTTCATTATCTTTCAAGATAAAGCTATCAGATATATCATCAATCCTTAAGATCATCCTGCCGTCAACTTGCTCAATCTTTCCTTTTATAGTAACGACTATGTCCCTGGGAGTAAATCCACCATCCTTTACGGCCTTCTTTATTCCGTCAATGTCAATTGATTTACCTTCTTCAATCTTGATCTCAGCTAATCCCGTATCTATCCTCAGCTTCAAATCCTCAACCCCCCCAACTCTTTTCAGTTTTTTCTCTAAATTGTATGCGCAGAACGGGCACGAAAGGCCATCTACCTTGACTTGAACCCTGGTAGGTTCTCCAGATGTCAATCTAATAAACACCACTATGATAAGAGTAATTGTTGCAAGGATTAGGAATTTCTTTTTCAGTTGAATAATCATAATATCCTCCTTTCTGTCATAAAACGCCTTTTATTATGATGAGAAATAATTACATTAAGTAAATACATACATTTTTTATATATCAATAAAGCTGTTTTGCTATTAAAACTGATAAACTGCAACGCTTTGGCCTTCATAATTCACCGCATACATTATGTTTTCCATAATTGCTATATCCGTTGGCTTGTGAAGGTTTTTTGAAAGAGTTTGGAGCAGGTTTCCTTCAAGGTCATAAACCAACACTCGATTTCCTTCAAAGTCAGTCACAAATAGTTGATTGTTGGCAACTTCTAGCCCGGTGGCTACATTAATGCCGTCTTTGTCTCCAATTATCTGCAAGCTGTTCCCTTGCTTATCGAATACTTGTATGCGGTTATTGTAGGCATCTGCTACATAGATTTTTCCTGCGAAGAAAGCTACATCAGTTGGATAATAAAGTTCTCCCTCACCATGCCCTTCTTTTCCAAAGGTAACTGCACTTTCTCCCTGTTGTAAAATAATGCGATGATTGTTGAAATCAGCCACTGCAATTGTGCTACTATCAAAGGCTATACCTCCAATTGAATCGGGCTGATCCTTAAGTTTGAAGGCGCTGGTATTTCCGTTCTTCAATATTTGAATTGTATCGGAAGTGTATTCGGGAATATAAAGGGCTCCATTGTACAAGGCAATATGCATGGGGCGTTCAAAACCTGAATACTCTTCAATCATTCTTCCTTCAATGTTAATCTTTACTACACGGTTATTTTCTACATCTGAAAGCCACAAGAAATTGTTTTGTGCAACTATTCCGATTGGAGAGATATCCTGTAGTTGCAGTTCTTTGATGAATTTCCACTCTTTTTTCGGCTCCTTCTTTTTCTGATATTCTGAGCACCCCGGAAAAAACAGAGTTCCTATGAGCGTTGCTGCAAATAATATCTTATTCATCCTTTTTTGCCTTATTAAAAGGATAAGAATAGTTGGCACAAAGATTAAAAAGGTCTTTTTCTTCAATTTGCCTTGCCTCCCTTAAAAATAAATATAGGCGGCTGACCTCTCTTTCGAGAGGATTACAGAAATGGAATCCTCTCGAAAGAGAGGTCAGTTATGTATATAACGACAGCAGCTTAATTATAAAGTTGTTTGATCTGTATTTTTTTTGACACACCAAAGGTGTGGTAGAAAAGTCTCTAAGGTGGTAATTTCCAGTCAAAAGAAGCCTGCCCTTATGCGACCCGCCCTGCGGTTTGGGCCAGGGCAAGAAATTGTCGACTCAGAGACTAACAACATTTCTTATCTACCTGTATAGGTGGGCATGGCACGGAACCGTATGAGCAGAATACGCAGCAGTCACCTTCTTTGGGTTTCAACATTTCTTTGCAGTTTTCACAAACATAGAAATGTTGACAGGCATCCGTTGGCATTTTCTCTTCTTTTCGGTGCCCACATTCAGGGCATGTAATGATCGATTCTAAGATTAAGTTTGACATTGTCTTTCTCCTTTTAAGCTATTTTCAATCATCCTCTGAAAGGAGAAATCATTCAGAAGTTATTGAAGGGCTGTAGCCAATATCCTCTATAGCTGTTAAAAGTTTATTCTTGGGAATATCCTTAATGTTATTGCCGAAACCCACAATTGCCTCTCCCTTTTCAAGGCTAACTTTGACCGCTTTAACTCCCTGAATCTTTGAAATGGCAGAGTTGACAGATATAGTGCAAGCTTCGCATGTCATCCCTTCCACTTTGATTACGACCTTTTGCAGATCATCGCTCATCGGAGCCACAGAGTCTGATCTGCCAAAATGTCCATAGAGATAAGGGAAAAGCATCAGACCTACAGCAACAGCAGTTATTACCCACATGACAATCTTTTTTATACGATCCATTTTAACCTTATTGATATCACAACACTCATCATTCTTTTTTTTACGGTAGGTTAAATAAAAAGCTGTACCAATGAATGCAAATGTTACAATCATAAACAGTGGCCGATACTTCTCCAGGGAGGAAAAGGCGCCTATACTCCCAATTCCCAAACCCGCCAGGATTAAGGGACCCAGGCAGCAACATGAGGCCAAAATGGCTGCGACAATCGTGCCGGCAAGTGTAGTCCCAGATTTTGATTTCATAATAAAAATGAACATCGAATTAAGAATTTAGAATAAACAGGAACCTGTTCCTCTCTTCCGAGAGAATTCCGGTCTTGGATTCCTCTCGAAAGAGAGGGCGGACATCACTCTTTGTGCCTGTTTTTTTTCTGAGTCAAACTCTCGATGATCGGGCATTCAGAGATTTTCCTTTTACCAAGACATTCTTTAATTAAATCATTTAAGACAGTTCTTATTTTTTGAAGGTCATGTATACGAACTTCAATGTCCTTAACTTTATCTTCTGCAAATTTACGGATATCCTTACAGGCAGGTTTCCCATCTGCCACTGCAAGAAGTTCAGAGACTTCCTTCAGTGTAAAACCCAGGGCTTGAGCCCTTCTTATAAAATGTATTCGCTCAATGTGTTCAGGTGGAAATTCTCTATATCCTGAAACCCTCCTGGGCGGTTCCGGAATTAATCCGCGCCGTTCGTAATAACGTATGGTCTCAATATTAACTCCGGTTTCTCTGGCTAATTGTCCTGTCGTTAAAGTCTTCATATTCTTTCTATACATAATTATAACCCAGTACCTGAGTACAGAGTCAAGGCCTTTTTTTTGCATTCCACAAACTTTATTTTGC
>JBHHYW010000122.1:0-7547 GCA_046757745.1 Candidatus Scalindua sp. | reverse complement strand
AAGATATACTACATTTATATATGCATACCACTAAGCATACTATATGCTACACCCAAACCGCATAATGTTTACTTTTATAAACAATCAGTCTTGTTTTGTCCAGAAGAAAATTGAACTTCTTTATAATCACTTGATTCTTGTCAATAGTTGTTTCATGAAAGGACCTCTTTATATATCTCTAATATCTCATTCACCGTCTTTTCCCAGGTAAACATCTTAGACCTCTTTAAACCATCTCTGCTCATACGATGCTTCAATTCCTTATCTTCTAACACATCATACATTGCTTCAGATAAGGAATTAATATCACAAGGATCTACCATAATCCCGGCATTACCAACCACTTCCGGGAGAGAAGATGTGTTAGATGTGATTATGGGCACTCCGCATGCCATTGATTCCAATGGAGGCAAGCCAAATCCTTCGTAAAGCGATGGAAAAACAAATAAATCTGCACAATTATATAACAAAGGCAAGTCTTCATCTCTAACAACACCAAGGAGGAGTATTGACTGCTCCATACCACTAGATTTTATTTCTTCAAGTATTTTCTTATAAAGCCAACCTTTACTACCGGCTATAACCAATTTACAGTCATTCAAACCTCTTTTCTCTAATTGCCTGAAGGCTTTTACTAAAGTGACAATATTCTTTCTTGGTTCCAATGTACCTACATTCAGGATCATCCTGGAGGGTAGATTATTTTGTGATCTATACTCTTCCACATTACTAATAGGACGAAATCTGCTCTCAACACCCAGATGAACAACTTTTATTTTCTTCTCGTCAACTTTAAAGAACTCAACAATATCCCGCCTTGTTGAATAAGAATCGGCTATAATAACGTCTGCCCTTTTAACTGATGAGATCAATATGTGTTTTTTATAGATTTGCCTTGATTTATTCAGCAAATTTGGAAACCGTATATAAGCTATGTCATGAACCGTGATAATAATCCTGGATGCCCTTTGAAACAGAGACAGGGCGTGATCCGTATAATGAAATATATCAAGCCTGTCCCTACTCGAATAAAGAGGCAAAAAAGTTTGTTCCCACATGATTCTTAATGAATTATTCTTCAGTAGCATCGTTTGTATTACAGTATTATTTCCTTCCGAGCCTTTCATGCAAATACTTTCTTTAATACCCGGCGCATAAAGACAATAAGTATTTCCACTGTTATTTTCTAAGATAGACCTGCACACATTAGATGTATATCTCCCCACACCTGTATTTATACCAAAATATTTTGAGGCATTTATACCAACCCGTATGCCCTCGCTTACACCCAAGTCCGGTATCAATGATGTATACAATTCTCCAGTTTCCCTTAACATTCGACACAAGTCAAACCGTTTCTTCACAGATGCAAGAGCATTTCCTACCAGGCGTTCAGATACTTTCCTATCATTTCTCAAGATTTCTATTTTTTCTATTATCAAGGAAGGTTCATCCAGTTGAAAAAACAGACCTGTATTATCATCATCAACTACATCAGTATTCCCATAAACCTTACTGACAACAACCGGCTTGCCATATTTCATAGCTTCAACTGTTGAAAGCCCAAACGCCTCTCCGAGTGATGTATTCAGATAAACATCTATATTTAGAAAATATTGCCTGATACCATAAACATATCCCAACAATATTACCTTATCCTGCACACTATAGCGCTCAATAGTTTCTTCTATTTTCTTACGCTCTTCCCCGTCTCCGCCTATTACAAGAAACGCATTATCATGGCTCCTTAAATAATCAGAAAGTGCCTTGATCGCATATGGTATATTTTTTATACTATCAAACCGAGACAGCATACCTATAACAAAACTATCAGGAGGAATTGATTCACGCATAACACGTAACATATTTGAATAATCTTGCCCTACAGATTCATCTTGATTTAACTGTATACCATTTTCAATTAGAGTACATTTTGAGATACTAGCCAGTCCACATTTCAAAGCAATATGCTGTTCAGATTTTGACACAAAAACATATTTATCTGTCAAGCACCTCAAAACCCTCTCAGCAATCACAGTGACATCTGTACAACTAAAATGTATTCCGTGAAAATTGTGCACTATTTTCAATTTTCTATTGAAAATCTTCAATAATCTCGCATAAATCCCCGCCCCTCTACCATGTGAGTGAACAATACTAATCTTGTTTGCCCTCGTCCACATTAATAGTCTAAAAAAAGGTAGTATCCCGAAACGTCTGTGAGGCAATCTGAATACAGGTATTTTCCGGCTGACAATTTTATCAAAGTAGGGTTGTTGATCAGGACATGCGCAGTAAAATCTAAAGCGGTCTTCAAGGTTGGATACAATCTTGAATAGTTGCTCCGGCCCACCACCAATATCACTTCTACTACTAATTTCCAGAATATTTATCTTGCGCTTCATCTGAATATTTTTGTTTTCAATTCTAACCATCTTTCATAAACAAGCGGCAATTTTCTGGATATTTCATAACCTAAAAAAGTTGAGATGTATAACAGAAATGGCATTACACGAAAACCGTATCTTCGGCAATAGTTTAAAGCTACCTTTCGGGCTGTTTTTATTCTACTATTTTGCATCTCGAATATCGCAAGTTTACAGTAAGATTTTGACATAATAGATTTTATTCCATTTTCAGCAAGCTCAGGAGGTAATTTATATTTCTCTCTCATGTTAGAGTATAAATTTGAAAAGTTTCCTTCCGCACGTTCAAATTCTTCCGAATTTAAGTCATGAGTATGATAGAAAAGCTTACATAACCCTACGGCATCATCAAACGTTAGTTTCAAATTTGTAAAAGAGTAAATATTTCTGAATATTGTTTCTGACATTTCTTCAAGCGCCCTTGTACTCGCCTCCATAAAACCCTTTGAACCCGAATGAACCCTATACGACACTAAAACCTCTGAAATATTCGTGATGGTATAATTATTTCTGATCAGGGATGACCAGAGTTCGTAGTCTTGGGTAACCTTAAACTCCTCGTCATATCCACCGTTTTTCAATATCAGTTCTCTATTAAGTAGAACGCTGACATGATTCATGGGAGAATCGAAAAAAATGCGAAAGGTTATTTCATGAAAACTACCAGGAACCATACGTGTCTTTTTTGTCCTGCCAGTGCTATCGATAACGATTGCCTGAGCGCCTATTGCTGCGTACTCCTGATGTTTCTCAAAAAATTTCACTAATTTTTCCAGCCAAAAAGAAAACGCCATATCATCAGCGTCCATTCTCGCAACGTATTTACCCCTGGCAAGTTTCAGACCAATATTTAGTGACTTTGTCTGTCCTAAATTTCTTTCATTGTTATGGATCACTATTCGTTTATCATTAAACGATTCGATAATCTTGACTGAATTGTCAGCGCTGTAATCATTTATGATAAGAAGCTCAAAATCTGTAAACGTCTGTGTGATAATACTATTAATTGATGTTTTAAGATATTCAGCGCCATTATAAACCGTCATTAATACTGTTACCAAGGGGTTTGTTGACATTTATCGTTTTCTATTCAAAACTATAGAAACATTCAATTTCATTTTGTATTATCAATTCTTAAATTATAAACTCAGATAACCTATCATCCGTTACCTTTTTAAAATATCTCTCGATATAAGATCTGGCTTTGTTATGCTGACTCATATAATTATCTTCAGTCAGGTCATATATATCAGCAACAACATCCAGAAGTTCTTCCTCATTTTCTACGGTCCACTTAAGATGACTACAATCATATAAAGGGTCAACATTAGTTATATCATCCAGGTTCACATGTATTACCGGTATCCCCATCATTAATGCTTCCAGTGATACAGTACTTCCCCAATATATCAGGATATCAACCCCTGACAAGTCTTCCTTCAGAGACCTCTGGTTTGAGGCGGAAAAGTTCTTATTCAAACCAATATCAAAACACAAATCTTTGCTGATATTATCGAACGGACAAGCCGGATGTGTTCTTATGATTACCTGAAAGTCTTTTATATTGGACAAAGCATTAAAGACAAAGTTGACAAGTTTATAACATTCATAAACCCCTTCCAATGCCACCAATATTTTACGGTTCTTTGTGAAATCCTTCCTCTTCAGTTTATATATATATTCATGCCTTAATGCACAAGAGGATTTTATCCTATCCTTTGGGTAACTGCTGTATTTCTCCAACATACTCTTAGTACTATCTCCGGTAGTAACAACTTTATCAGGCATTGGTATAAACGGTATCTCATCTTTACTTATATACATGTTTGCAGACGCCCTTGAGATTACGGCATGCTGGTAGCCTATGATATTTGTCGATGGTGAGTATTCCCTTAACGAGAGAATGCAAACCTTTTCCCACGGGTTATTTTCGTATGTAGTTGTAAACGTGTGAATACTACATTGTTTCAGCATGTTTTTAATAATATATCTTTGCCTCAATTCTGTCCTTATGTAAACCGTTTCTCTGTAATTCTTGTCTATTTCTTCTTGAATAATACTCGATACATCAAACTCATATAACTTTATTCTGTCTTTTATTTTTATCCTGTTAGAATTCATTTTGAAAACTATCTTGACTATATCGGAGAATTTGAGAAAATACTCCTGCGGTATAATCATGTAATTCTCTTTACACTTTGACAGCCTCTTTATTATATTTTTATAATTGTTAACGATTCCTGCCAGAATAATAACCCTCTCCCCCTTTGAAGATAAAAACTCAGGCAGCCTGCCGAAAAACGAATCTGAGAATTTGTTATCACTGCCAATTGAAGACTTATAAACCCACGTTCTCAGAACATATAAACTCTCTTTATTACACACTTCCGGAAGACATTTTCTAAATAATATTCTTACCATAATAATCTTAACCCAGTTTTTGAGTATAAAATTAATTATTTCTCGAATATGTACAATTCCATCTTTAATCTTTAGAAAATAATCAGTAATTGGGTAATCTAAACTCTTTAATTCTATGGAATTCTCAATGCAGAATTGTCTTATGGCGTGTATGATTGATCGGGGAGGTGAAATTAATAAAATGTCTTTAGAAGGATTCCCTCTTATCTTGTTGCATATCGTATAGTAATCCAGGAGGTTTGGTAATAATTTGGACATAAACCGGTTCTTTGATGCTGTAAAGCTCGCCCACCAATATATCGAATTCAACCTTTCCCCGATTCTACCCACCAAGTCTATGTAAGCCTGGAAAAATTCCTCTTTGAATTCTTCTGTGTAATCGGCTACTTTTACCTCCTCGAACGAGCCTTCTCTCAACAACTCAACAATCTTAGAATCTCTCAATCCGTAATAAACATAATCATATTTCTTTCCTGCTTTCTTAATAAACCGCATAAACTTTGAATTACAATTTGAAACAACAACTTCCATATTTTATAATTCAGTATTTCAGTTACTGATTCTCGTAGATAATCAGTAGCCTAAAATCATTAACTGATAAATCCATTTTGCTTAAGAACTAATCTCACAACCCCTCTTTTACCAAATCCTGCAATCTCAAAATCCCAACAACAATCTTTTCACTATTTATGACAGGCAGTACTGTTATTGGTTTCTTTCTTTCCTGCATAATCTTTAAAGCCGAGAAAGCCTTTTCGTCATCATAAATAGAAATAGGTTTACTATTCATAATCTCTTCAATTTTCATTGAAAATATGTTTTCCTCTTTTTCAAGATGCCTTCTAATATCGTAATCTGTCACAATCCCCATAAGTTTTCCATTATCACAAATAACAGAAACTGCACCTGCTTGTTTTTCCGATATTTTAAGTACACAATCTTTCACACTATCAGATATATTAATCAAGGGATTATCATCTCCTTTTAACATGACGTCCGCTACAGTCATAATTAACCTTTTCCCCAGTTGTCCGCCGGGATGAAGCAGTGCATAATCATTCAACTTAAACCCCCGCATCTTCATTAATGCAACGGCGATAGCATCCCCTAATACCATAATAACAGTTGAACTTGTTGTAGGAGCCATATTAAAGGGGCACGCCTCTTCAATATTACCGATGTCTATAATTATATCTGAGTATCTAGCTAATGTGGAATTCGCTTCTCCCATTATTCCGATTATCTTTGAACCAACTTCTTTTACTGAAGGAAGAACACCATTAAGTTCAGAACTTTCACCGCTTTTCCCTATAGCGATAACAACATCCTCTGCGGCAATGATACCTAAATCCCCATGCATTCCTTCAGCGGGATGCATGAACATCGCCGGCGTACCAACACTTGACATGGTAGACGCTATTTTCTTGGCAACTAAGCCTGATTTCCCCATGCCTGTAAGCACAACTTTCCCCTGACAGTTGAAAATAGTTTCTACCGCAGCTTTAACTGATGCATTTATCCTTTCCATCAAAAGAGAAAGCCCATTTATCTCAATGCGAATGACTCTTTTTATTTCCGATTCTATATTAACATCCATCCCAAATCTCTCTTGCAAAATAAAATTAGTACAGATAGTTGATATGTTTTAAAAACTCTAATGAGTCATAAGCGGATCAATGTCGGAGCCAATTTGGAGAAATACAATTCAATCTCTTCCCACTCAATATTCATTTTTACAAGTGGTTTTATGTCCGGTTCATTTCTGCTGTCTTCGAAAAATGTAAGCGCCTTGATATAATGGTATAAGCTGTCCTCAGGTATGGAAAATTTCACACATACATCCTTTAATATATTTTCTATTTTAATGGAAGTATAATTCAATATCGCGTACAAATCATAGAAATCTTTCCGTGCTCCTCTATCACCAATGGCGCCTATTTTCATAGCCGCTATATCTCGTAAAGACGCGATAGTAACATTGCAGTAATTTTCTAAAGGACAAAGCAAAGGGTATCTGTAATTGAACAAACTGAAATGAACTTCTTTAACTTTACAAACTAAAGAATTATTTTTAACGTCAATAGGAACATATGGACCTAACTGAGTCAAATCTTCGGTTAATGGAGTTGCAAGAAAATCATTTGGGGTAAAGAAATCAAGATCAATAGAAACTCTATGACCAAGGAAAAGAGATAACGCCGTTCCGCCAGCCAGATAGGCGCCTCCTATTTTTTCCAAGACCGGCCTTATATTCATTAATAAATCTATCACTTCTTTGGGAACTGCGTTTGTTTTGAAAGACATCGAATCCTTGAGATAGGTATGGAAAAGTAAAAAGCCCAAAAATAGGCGGTTCTTATCGATAAAGAGCGGTTATTCATAACCACGTGTTTTATTGATTGAGAGCCATAATTATTGAAAATCCATTGAATTCCCTCAAGCCCTCCATATTGGAGAATCCTTCCAATAACAAAGTCTCTATGCTTCTCATAATCTATGGATTTCAGAGGCACATCCCAAAAAGCCTGAACCTTGTACTGTGTAATGATTTGCGGAAAATTTTTACTCATGTACTGCTACTGAATTGTAAATAATGATATCTCTCAAATTTAAAGCCTATGTGTACTTAACTAACAATATTTTGAATATTCATGTTTACCAATATATTTAACTTTGTTTTTGTTTCTTATCTTTTAATCT
>JBHHYW010000121.1:0-7610 GCA_046757745.1 Candidatus Scalindua sp. | reverse complement strand
CTTCATCTCCACCCATTGCATCAACCGCAATACGCATAACCTATGCTCTCTCTACGGCAATTACCTGTTTGCCACGATAATAACCACAATTATGACAAACTGTATGTGGTTTTTTTATTTGTTTACAATGAGGACAAATGAATTTCTTTGACCTGTTGCCTGATGTACTTTTGGCAAACTCAGAACGTGGAATATTTGGAGAGTTCAGCGCGTCATGTGAACGCCTTTTACCCGATCTTGAACTGGAATGCCTTCTTTTTGGAAGTGCCATTATGTCGCCCTTTACTATAATCTGAAATAAATAAGGGAAGAAGAAGAAAGAAAGGGAAAGTATAAGGCATTATCTTTAGCACCAAGCCTCCCGTTACTCTCTTGTCCTTCCCTTATTTTACCTATCTCCTTAAAGCTTAAATACTTATAAGAAGCCACCCATATTAATAGTTTTCGTATTCTATAATCGCACCTTTTATTTGTCAAGTAAAAACATCATAGAAGGTTACGTACAATCTTCTATTTTCTCCTGTATTATTCTAAATCCTAAATCGATGGCTTCATTAATCTTATCTGGAAGCTGTCCGCCGGCTTGAGCCATATCTGCACGCCCACCACCACCACCGCCAACAATTTTTGCAATATCTCTGGCTATATTGCCTGCATGAAGCCCTTTCTTGACTAAATCGCTACTCAATGAAGTTATTAATGTTACCTTTCCATTCTCCGTTGTTCCTAATATTATTGCCACAGAATCCAGACTTCCTTTTAACGAGTCTACAGTCTTCCTTAAATCACCTATATCCACTCCTGCTATTACCTCTGTTACAATTTTTACTCCTGATATTTCCCTGGCATTAGCGATCAGTTCAGAAGAAAATTCTCTGGCACCTTCTTTTTTTGCCTTCTGTACATCTTTTCTTAAATCCTTTATCTGCTGCATCAACTCCTCAGCACGTTGAACGGCCATGGTTTCCTGTGTATCAAGTACACCGCATAATCTATCCAGCGTTTGTTCCTTTTGCCTTGTCCATGCGATGGCTTCATTCCCGGTAACGGCCTCTATCCTGCGTATTCCTGCTGCTATTGATGATTCGCCTGTAATCTTAAATAATCCTATTTCACCAGTATTCTTTACGTGCGTACCCCCACAAAGTTCCTGACTGTAATCTCCAATGCTTACCACCCTGACATTCTCACCGTATTTCTCGCCAAACAATGCCGTTGCACATACTTTCCTGGCCTTCTCAAGTGCCATTTCCTCAGTAACAACAGGAGCATTTTCTATAATTCTCTCATTCACAAGCGCTTCTATCCTCGCAATTTCGTCTTTTTTAATACCTTCGAAATGGTGAAAGTCAAAACGAAGCCTTTCGGGGGCCACAAGGGAACCTGATTGCTCGGCATGTTGCCCTACTACCTGTCGCAGGGTGTAATGCAATAGATGTGTTGCCGAATGATTACGCTTTATGGCTGATCTTCGCCCTTTATCAATAACACAAGTAACGTTTTCATTTGTCTTGATCTTACCCTCTACCACCTTACCAATATGCACTATAATGTCATTGGTTTTCTTTGTGTTGCTAATTTCAACCTTTGAGTTTCTTGTTTGAACTATACCTGTGTCACCTGCCTGCCCTCCGGCCTCCGCATAAAAAGGAGTTTGATCCAGCACTATATGAACTTCCTGTCCTGTTTCAACAGAATTAACCAATTGTTCCTTTATAATCAGACCAATGACTTTACTTTCAGTTTCACAATTTTCATAACCCAAGAAAATCGTCTCTTTTGCTGTTTCTTTAATTGTACCTATCGGACCCTCATCAAATATATTACCGGTCATTTGCGTAGAAGATCTTGCCTGCTCTCGCTGTTTTTCCATCTCTCTCTCAAAACCACTTTCATCAACCGTCAGACCGCTCTCTTCCAGAACCGATTTTGTCATCTCGAATGGAAAACCGAAGGTATCATACAGTTGAAAAGCATCCTGGTCTGACAATTTCTTTTGCCCGCTCCTGCGAAGGCCTTCCATAAGTTCATCCAACCTTCTATTTCCCATAAGTAAAGTCTCGTGGAACCTTTCCTCCTCGTTCTTTATAATCCTTGCAATGTTCTCCCGACGTTGCTTTATCTCAGGATAAGCTTCATGCATTACATCAGCAATAATGGGAACAAGTTTATAGAGAAAACACTCCTCTTTTCGCAATTTTAATCCATCACGAACCGCCCTTCTCAAAAGCCTTCTTTCTACGTAACCCCTTCCTTCATTACTTGGCAGAACACCATCTGAGATGCAAAATATTATTGCCCTTATGTGGTCGGCTATTCTATTTATCAACTTACCGTTTTCTGCCTGTTTATCGTATTTAACCTCAGTAATCTCAGAAATATTCTGAATTATGGGTTTAAATATATCTATCTCAAAATTTGTGCTGACACCTTGCATAACACTAGCCATCCTTTCCAAACCCATTCCGGTATCCACGTTCTTGTTTAGTAAAGGCTCAAGCACTCCTCCATCTCTTCTCTCAAACTGTGTAAAAACAAGATTCCATACCTCAACAAAACGTTCGCAGTCACAATCAGGAGCACACTCTTTTCTTCTACATCCAACGTCCTCTCCTCGATCGTAAAAGATTTCTGAGCACGGGCCGCAAGGGCCATTTGGGCCATCAGAAGGAGCATTTGCAGGCCAGAAATTCTCCTTTTCTCCAAACCTGTATATCTTGTCTTCAGGAATACCAATCTTCTTCATCCAGATATCGTATGATTCTTCGTCATCCAGATAAACGCTAACAGACAACCTTTCTTCCGGAAGCTTCATCTCGTTAAACATAAATTCCCATGCCATCTCTATTGCTTCCAGTTTGAAATAATCTCCAAAGGAAAAGTTACCCAGCATTTCAAAGAAAGTGTGATGCATAGGGGTTTTGCCTACATTTTCTATATCACCCGTCCTGATGCATTTCTGACATGTTGTAGCTCTCTTTACTCCCAACGTCCCCTTTCCCAGAAACATGTCCTTAAACTGGTTCATCCCTGCGCCAGTAAATAACAGAGTTGGATCATCTTCAGGGACAAGCGAATCACCTGGGTATAGAGAATGTCCTTTTTTCTCAAAAAAACTCAAAAACTTTCTTCTGATTTCGTTAGTTTTCATAATATTATGTGATATTCTACATGCCTTAATAGCTAAATCAAGGCAAATATTGTGACATGATATCTAACGCAAGAATACAATCAGTTACTTCTAAATACATAGAGTACATTAATTTAGCGTTGACAAGATCAAACCACCGTATATAATTTCAACTGAATTTTAATGAAAGAAAATTTTATAATATTTATTCTATTGGAATAGAAAGGACATTAATTTGCGTAGCGATACTATTACGTGTGGGATAGAGAGATCACCGGCAAGGGCGCTGCTTTATGCAACCGGGCTGACCAAGGAAAACATGGGAAAGCCGTTTATAGGCATTGCCAGCAGTTTTACGGACTTAATTCCCGGACACACCCACTTGAGACGTTTGGAAAGAGAGATAGAAAAAGGCATTCATGCTGCAGGCGGTGTAAGCTTCATTTTTGGAGTACCCGGTATTTGTGATGGTATTGCCATGGGACACAAGGGGATGAGCTACTCACTTGCTTCGAGAGAATTAATCGCTGATTTAATAGAGTGTGTCACAAATGCACATTGCCTGGATGGGTTGATATTGTTAACTAATTGCGACAAGATTACACCCGGTATGCTTATGGGTGCGGCAAGAATAGACGTCCCTGCTATTGTAGTAACTGGCGGGCCCATGATTTCCGGGCGCCGCAATATGAAGAAACTCTCTCTGGTCCGTGATACTTTTGAAGCTGTCGGCAGAAAACAGAAAGGCGAGATTAGTGGGGAAGAACTGGAAGCCCTTGAAAAGGAAGCATGTCCGGGCCCGGGATCATGTCAGGGATTATATACGGCAAATACAATGGCCTGCGTAACTGAAGCGCTTGGAATGTCGTTACCTGGATGCGCTGCATCCCTCGCAATCTCTGCAGAAAAAGACAGGATCGCATATAAAAGTGGAGAGAGAATAGTTGAGTTAGTAAGAAAAGAGATAAGCTGCAGGAGAATTCTGACAAGAAAAGCCTTTGACAATGCAATATTAATTGATATGACGCTGGGAGGCTCAACGAACACTTGTCTGCATATTCCCGCAATTGCCAATGAAGCCGATATCGATATAGAATTGAACAGATTTGATGAAATCAGCAGAAAAGTACCCCAGATAACAAACCTGAGACCAGGCGGCGAACACTTTATGGAAGACCTTTTCTATGCAGGTGGTATTCCGGCGGCAATGAAGAGGCTTGATGACATCATTAATGATTGCAAAACCGTTAGCGGTTTCAGTACAAAAGAGATTGCAAAACAGGCAATCGTCTATGATGATGATATTATACGTACAAAAGAGAACGCCTATAATAAGGAAGGCGGCATTGCAGTACTTCATGGAAATATAGCGCCCGATGGCGCCGTAATCAAGCAAAGCGCACTATCCGACGATATGATGGTTTTCAAAGGTCCCGTCAAGGTATTTGGCGGTGAAGAGGAAGCTATGCTGGCAATCATGGATAAAAAGATTCCTGAAGGATCGGTAATTATTATCAGATATGAAGGACCTCGTGGAGGTCCGGGAATGAGAGAGATGTTATCACCAACTGCAGCGCTTGTTGGAATGGGTTTGGATAACTCTGTTGCCTTAATAACGGATGGACGGTTTTCAGGCGGCACAAGGGGTCCCTGCATTGGACACGTCTCTCCGGAAGCAATGGTGGGAGGCCCATTAGCCCTGATAGAAGATGATGATGAGATAGTAATTGACATTCCAAAACGCAAATTATATGCTGAGTTATCAGACTCCGAACTTGACAGCCGCCGCGCAAAATGGACACCGCCCCCATTAGAAGTTACAAAAGGACTTCTTGTCAGGTACGCCAAATGCGTTACATCGGCAGATAAGGGCGCAGTGCTCAAGAGCTAGCATGTAAGATAGAATTTTTAGTCACAAAAACCGGCTTTAAAACCTTTACAAGATTACCCGGTAGTGTAATGGCAACACTAGAGATTTTGATTCTCTCATTGGAGGTTCGAGTCCTCCCCGGGTAACCATCAAAAGTGAAGAATTCCCATCATTTCAGGATATTTACCTTTGACATTACGTATGAATGTTATAGAATTGCATCTTATATATTTTTGAAGAAAGTATCTCTTTTTCTTGTTCTCCTTAACAGTAGAAAAATATTAGCAAAATGCTGAGATAATGAATGTATTATTAATATATCCTGAATTTCCAGACACATTCTGGAGTTTCAAACACGCACTTAAGTTCATACGTAAAAAGGCCTCCTTCCCGCCACTTGGCCTACTGACTGTAGCTGCAATGCTCCCGACAGAGTGGACAAAACGCCTAGTGGATGTAAATACAACAAAACTCACTGATAAAGATATGGAATGGGCGGATTACGCATTTTTCAGCAGTATGGTCGTTCAGCAAAGGTCTGCTCGCCAACTTATCAGACGATGTAAAGAAGCAGGCGTTAAGATTATTGCCGGAGGCCCGTTGTTTACGAGTGAGCATGAACATTTTGAGGGTGTCGATCATTTTGTACTCAACGAAGCGGAGATAACCTTGCACCCATTTCTGGAAGATCTGAAAAACGGTTGTGCCAAGCCGGTATATACGACACATGAATTTGCTGACATTCGGGAAACACCTGCTCCCTTATGGGAGTTGGCCGATTTGAAAAAGTATGCATCTATGAGCATACAATACACAAGAGGTTGCCCATACCAATGCGAGTTTTGTGACGTAACTGCGTTGTTTGGACGCCGCACACGCACTAAAACCACCGAACAGATCATTGCCGAACTGGATACTTTCTATGATTTGGGATGGCGTGGAAACGTATTCTTCGTTGATGACAATCTTATCGGAAACAGAAAAAGCCTGAAGAATGAACTGCTGCCGGAATTAATTAAATGGCAAAATAATCATGAGTCGATAACGTTTAACACTGAAGTCTCTATCAACCTGGCCAAAGACAAGGCACTAATGCAGATGATGTTTGAAGCGGGATTTAACACAGTCTTTGTCGGGATCGAAACACCTGACACGGCCAGTCTGGCCGAATGTGGCAAAAAACAGAACAAAGACCGTGACTTGGCAGAAGACGTGCGGATAATCCAAAGAGCCGGATTGCAGGTACAGGCGGGCTTCATAGTAGGCTTTGACAGCGATACACCATCCATTTTCCAACGACAGATTGATTTTATCCAGAAAACAGGGATCGTAACGGCGATGGTAGGTCTGCTTCAGGCTCCGACTGGAACAAGACTGTATGAACGCCTGAAAAAAGAGGGTAGACTGCTCGGACGAATGACAGGGGACAATGCAGATGGTTCAACAAATATTATTCCTAACAACATGGACGCTGACATGTTTCGCGAAGGATACAAAAGAATACTGAGACACATTTACTCCCCTGAAAATTATTATAAGCGTATTAAGACATTTTTTAAAGAATATAAGGCTCCAAAGATTAAGGGCAAAATCAAATTGGACCATATCCTGGGATTGCTTAGTTCCATGTACCACCTCGGCATTTTGGGTAAGGAACGCGGCCAATTCTGGCACCTCTTGTTATGGACGACTCTTCATCGTCGCGAATTATTTCCACTGGCCGTTACACTTGCAGTTTATGGCCACCATTTTCGCAAGGTCAGCGAACTACACATTCTTTAAATTGCAGATTGTAAGAAAACCAGACGTCTGTACAAATATTTAACTCCTGCTTTATCATTACAATTCCATAGAGCGGCCTCATACTACAATGTTAGCGCCCTTAACCTTCCTGTCCCAGCCGGAATAGCTTTCAGGCTATTTGTCGGGCTGGCGAACTGATTTGTCAGGTGGATAAGCGCTTTTAACTTTTCTTGATACTGGTTTTTGTTGGTTTTTGTTTGACTCTGTAAAATACGTGTGCTAATATTTTTGAATCAATTGTCGCAATAACTTTATGCAATAAAAGAACTTGTTGAAACCACAGATTCCACAGATAACACAGATTATTTAACCAAAGAAGATGAAACAAAAATAATAAATAGCTACAGTAGGCTGTCCACCCTACACGGTTTGCAAACATATAAAGCTACATAATTCTATTTTAGCAATGCTTTTATTTGAGTTTTGCGAAGCAAAACAAAAATAAATTGGTGAGCGGAGTGAACTAATTTATGAAGATCGCGTATTTTGATTGTTTCTCCGGTGCCAGTGGTGATATGATTCTGGGATCCCTGATAGATGCTGGATTTAACCAGGAAAAGCTTACCGAAGAACTCAAGAAACTTGGCATAAGTAACTATGAGCTTGATTCGAAAAAAGTGCTCAGGTCTGAAATTACAGGAACAAAGTTTGACGTATTAGTCAAAGAGGACAAAATTGACAATGAACATAACAGGAGAAGAACCCTCAAGATTATATCCGGGATTATTAACGAAAGTACGCTGGGAGAGGGTGTAAAAAGAGACAGCATCAAAATCTTTGAAAACCTGGCAAAGGCAGAAGCAAAAG
>JBHHYW010000120.1:0-7623 GCA_046757745.1 Candidatus Scalindua sp. | reverse complement strand
CAAATCACACCTCGAATTCTTCATTTGCATATTCTTGTTTATACTTTTATAATAAATTGGCAAGAAATCCCTATTTCACTAAAGGCTGAGAAGGGAGATGACTAAAATGATGCAGGATAAACCAAGAGTATTATTTGTGTGTACGGGAAACTCATGCCGCAGTCAGATGGCGGAAGGGATGCTAAAACACTACGGAAATGGTGAATTTGAAGTCTACGGCGCCGGATTGAAGCCTTCATACGTTCACCCGCTCGCCATCAAAGCGATGGCAGAATTAGATATAGACATTACAAATCAATATTCTAAAACAGTAAACGAGTTTCCAGGACAGGAATTCTCTTATGTAATTACTGTCTGTGACAGTGCGAAGGAGCTTTGTCCGGTTTTTCCCGGAAAGTATAAGGCCCTACACTGGAGCATTGAAGATCCCGCCTCTACTTCAGGCACGGAAGAAGAAATGATGAAAGTATTCAGAAAAGTCCGTCAGAATATCTTAGAGAAGATTAACAATTTCATTACAAGCCTACGTAAACAGTAAATTCCGTTAGAAAGAAAGCCATGTCTAAGAAAAAGATTTTGGTAGTTGACGACGAAGCAAATCTAACTCACTCACTAAGAAGAACTCTAACGGCAACAGGGAAATATGAAGTAAGGGAAGAAAATTCGGGGGCACATGCGTACGAATCGGTTCTGGAATTTCAGCCAGACATGATTATACTCGATGTTATAATGCCCGGCGCTGACGGAGGTGCAGTTGCTCAAAAGATTCAGGATGACGAGAATTTAAAACATATTCCTATAGTGTTTTTAACCGGTATAGTAGAAAAAAGAGAAGTGGAATCTACAGGTAGCAATATAAGTGGTCACACGTTTTTAGCTAAGCCGGTTAAACCTGATGATCTGATCACGTGTATTGAGAAAAAGCTGGGTAAATAATTAATATTCAACTTTGACATCTTCAAGATTCTTTATAATCACAATCGGTTCAGCAATTGAATTAACATTATTTATATTTAACAAACGTGTCCTTAGTGTATTCGTAATCTCTTGGCCTTTTTGTATCAATAACACACCTTTCTCTGTTTTTACGTCCCCGGCCAGTAACATCCCCGGCATTAAATCCTTCAACATAATTTCTCGTTTAACATAACCCTCTTTTATACTGATAATCTCTGCTTCAAGCGCTTTAAATACATCAGGGTCATACCATTGCATATGATTGCGCATCTTCGCAATAGCCTGAGGTTTTGTTTCACTCCCTGTTATCATCAAATCAAAATCTAGAACAACTTTAAGAATTCTTGCAATATAAGGTATATCAGTGCCCTTTTTATCATCAATTGGCGTACCTCCACCATCAAATTGCTTCTCCTGGTAAGCAATAGCCTCCGCAACTCCTTCCAAACGTGGAATATTGACAAGTAAACTTTTTCCTATTTTGGGATGATCCATAAACATCTTATTTTCATCTATGGAGAGATATTTACCCTGGTATTTCTTTTCCAGAGTCTCTCCGGGAATAGTAACACATCCTATTTGAGAAAGCATAGTGGCAAGCTCCACTTCCCACATATTCTCCACATTTAATCGCACAGCCAATCTCTTCGTCATACTACTGATTCTTGAGGAACAACTAAATGCAACTGGACTCACCATTGAAAGGATTTCACTGAGAACCTTAATACTGCCTCTCAATGTGTTCTCCAGAAGTTCACGCTCCGCTGTAATAAGTCTATACTGTCCTACAGCTGCGTTTAATGCATTTGTAAGAACTTCCGTTGAACATGGTTTTGAGAGAAAACGAAAGATATTCCCCTCATTAATGGCATCTATAGATGCCTGCATATCAGCCTGTCCCGTAAGCAATATACGTACTGTATCCGGCACAGTCTGCCTGACCGTTGAAAGAAACTGAACACCATCCATCTCCGGCATACGATAGTCAGAAACAACCACCGCAATAGGCCCCTGTTCTTTAAGCACATCTATACCTTTTTTACCACTATCAACAGTTACCACTTTAAACTTGTTGTGAAACTGCCTCCGATGTGCAGCAAGTATGTTACTATCATCATCGACAAATAATATTTTCTCATCCATATCAATCACCTCTTTGTCTTATTTTATCACAACACTCCACCCACTCCGGCAATTTATCAGCCAGATCAAGCGCTCTCAAATAACGCATATCAATATATTTAAAATCAGTTGTGCCGGAAGAACAATCCTCCTGATTCATCAATGCATTTGCCACATGTACTGCCGTCAATGTAGTATATTCTTTTACATTCATACTGTTTGACTGCGACTTTAAACCGCTACTGTCAATTGATACTTTATTTCCACTGTTTTCTTCAAATGCCTTACCTGATACGTCAAATGTATTCCTTATCAGTCTTGACGGATTGTGGTGAAAAGCAATCGACTCGACTATACCTATCGGAATTCCCCACAGCCCTAACAGGTAAGCCCCCAATTCAGAATGAGAAGTATTCAGGACTTCATATTCAGCAGTTAAAATCCCACACCCAATATTGTCATTAAGCGCCTGTATCTGTTTATATTGATCAGGAACATTCAACAACAACAGCTTGCCTATATCATGAAGCAACCCTGCTACCAACACCTCCTCTTTTAGCCTTTGTTCAACCGGCTCGCTATCCAGAATCTCCCTGGCAAGGTTCCCTACTGCTATACTATGTTTACACAGCTCAGGTAAAGGAAAATCTAATAACTCTGAAGTTTCTGTAAATGAAGAAAACACATTTGCTGAAAGCACAAGGGCCTTCAGTGTCTCCACTCCCAGATAGATTACAGCTTGCTGAGGATTCACCATATTTTGAGGCAGACCAAAAAATGCTGAATTTACCAGTTGTAATACCCTGGCTGACATCGAGACGTCCCGAGCAATAATGTTTCCCACTTTCTTCAGAGAAGGCTCAGGTTTTTGCATCTCTTCAACAATCAAATTGTATGACTTCGGCAAACTCGGCAAATCCTTCATTCCCGCAACTATCTTTTCTAATGCCTCGTCTCCCAATAAATCACGAAGGCCACATGCACGATTTATTGTTAACTTTACTACTTCCGCACCACAAGGCTTCATCAAATATTGGTGTGCGAATTTGACTGACCCCAGTATAATTTCATGATCCGAATGGCCAGAAAGTATAATCCGAACACACTCAGGATACTGTTTCATAACGATTTCCAACAATTTGCATCCATCCATCTCTGGCATACGCATATCACTTACTACAACATCAAAGTGAGATTTAGACATGATGTCCAGGGCTTCCTGCCCACTCGATGCAAATTCCATATCCCATTCATGTCGCATTGGGCGTAGCATCCTCTTTAACCCCTTAAGGATATTCAGATCATCATCTACGAAGAGTATTCTTCTCATCACGTACTTCCCTTTATTTATGTAAAACCTTTTTTTGTGGTTTCAAATATTCATCTGCAAATTGCACTGTAACACTTCTAATCTCCTCCAGTGAGTTTTCAAAGGCTTTAAATACATCCGGATCAAAGTGCAGTCCAACTTCTTTGCTTAAGATGGCCATTGCCTTGCTTTCAGGATATGCCTGCTTGTATGGGCGTACAGAACACAGAGCATCATATACATCAGAAATGGCAACGATACGGGATTCTAAAGGAATATCTTTTCCTGCCAGGCCTTTTGGGTATCCGGTTCCATCCCACCTTTCATGATGTGTCATGGTAATAGTAGCTGCCATTTTATAGAGAGGGTTATTTTCATTCTTGTACCTTTTATGCGCATTCTTCCAGCTCCACGCAAGAAATGACTTCATACCCCCATAATCCTGATTAAAAACTTCAGACCCTATTTCACAATGTTGCTTCATTATTTCCCACTGTTCATAACTCAAACTTCCCCGCTTTAGAAGAACTTCGTCAGGTATCCCTATCTTGCCAATATCATGAAGAGGGCTTGTTAAGAACAACATTTCAACAAAGTCTTCTCCCATGCCAAGTGATTCTGCGATAATCCGGCTGTACCATCCCACCCTGACCACGTGATTCCCGGTTTCCTCATCCCGAAATTCTGCTACCTTACCAAGCCGCCATATAATGTCGAGTCGGGAGTTTTCCAACTCAAGAGTTCGTTCCTTGACCTTTTGTTCAAGTATCTTATTCTGATTATTAAGTTCATCTTGATAACTCTTTATGCGAAGCACGCTATGGAGACGAGCTAAAAGATCTTCCCTGCAAACCGGTTTGTTGATCAGATCGGCTGCGCCCAGATCTAACGCGCGACGTTTCATATCACTCTCGTTACAACCGGTTACAATGATTACGGGAATATTTCTGGTTATTTCTGATTTGTGAAGAAGCTTCAGCAATTCAAATCCGTCTTTATCCGGCATCTTAATATCTGAAACTATGACGTCAAAACATGTATCTTCTAATCTTCCTAATGCCACATCCACGCTGCAAACATAACTCATTTCCCATTCTACACGTTGGCTGTGTAACATGCGTCTTAACCCATTTAAAACATTAGGCTCATCATCAACAAACAGGATTCGCTTCTTTTTGAGATTATGTCTTTCCTGTAATTTATTATCTTCCATTTTTATACAGTTTTAGCTGTCAACATTATCAGAGAGAGACGAACAAAGGGGCAGGCGAAGAATAAACGTGGTACCTTTCCCTAACTCTGTATCCAGGGCAATCGTCCCATTATGTCTTCCAACCACTGTGGAATGCACAAGAGAAAGTCCCTGGCCCGTTCCCTTACCCACTTCTTTTGTAGTAAAGAACGGATCAAAAATCCTGGCCCTTATATCTTCCGGGATGCCAGTCCCGGTGTCACTGACACGTATTTCAGCCCAGTCTCCATCGCAACGGGTACTGATGTTTATTATTCCTTTTCCCTCACTTCCATTCTCTGATACTCCGCCAATAGCATGTGCGGCATTGACTATTAAGTTAAGTATTACCTGATTGAAATCTCCGGGAAAACACGGCACGGTTGTTAAGCTCAAATCCAAGTCCGTCTTAACATCCGCTACATATTTCCACTCATTTCTTGCGACAGTAATCGTATTCTTAATCGCTTCGTTAATGTCAATAGGCTTCTTATTCTCATTGTCGGGATGCGAGAAATTCTTCATAGCGTATACGATATTTTTTACACGTTCCAAACCCTCCATCGACTGATTAATCGCATTTGGAATCTCTTCAACAAGATAGTTTATATCGGCCTCGCCGGCCGCAACGTCTATCTCAGCAGTCATTTCTGGCGTTACAGAACCTGATTTACTCATCTCAAGTAAATGTGAATATTTCTCCAGAAGTGTGTTGATATCGCTAAACGAATCCTGAAGAAATTTTGTATTGTCCATGATGTATTGTGTCGGTGTATTGATTTCATGGGCAATGCCGGCTGCTAATTCTCCTATGGCTTCCAACTTTTGGGAGTGAACCAGTTGATGCTCTACGTTTTTGCGTCTTGTAATATCCTTCATCAATATAAGCAGGCCTGTTTGTTCATCCACCTCATTTTTGATGGGATTTATAGTAATACCAAGGAAGCCACGATTCCCATCAGGTTGTATGTATCTGAAATCGTCTATCCATGTTGCGTTGTTAGTCTCTTTACATAATGAGATTTTTTTAATAACTTCGTCCCAGTCCCATTGGAGATTACATTCACGAAATGGCCGATTAATGACATCTGATGCAGTGATTCCAAAGATATTTTCCGCAGAAGTATTCCACCTACTAATCTTATAGTCATTTGTTAATTCAATTATTACAGATTGGATAGAAGAAAACAGTAGTTCTAGTTTCTCATTTGAATCATGAAGCATATTTTCTATTATGGAAGACTGAACTACTTGGGCCGTTGAGTAACCTAGCATCTCCAGTAAGTTATCATCATCTGGGGAAATGATATGCTTTGAGAAGATGGCCATAACACCGATGCTTTCACCGCATGTGGGGCGCAGTTGATAGCCTGCAAAGGATACTAACCCCAGTTTAGATGCCCATTCATTGTTATGTATGCGTGGGTCGTGCGTTACGTCGCTCGTCAGAAATTTTTGCTCTTTCCCTGATGCCAATAACCCGATCTTGTAACAACCAAAAGGCACACGACTATGGACCTCTCCATCGATATGGGTGTAACGCCCGGAACTGGACAAGAGATGCAGGCATCGATCACGATACCGGCAGGCATGGGAACCCTCAGTCACCGCAGCATGAGTGCATCCTGTTTCACAACGATCGCCAGGCCTAATTATCCAGATACGACAGAAATCGGCATCAAACAATTCGACCACGCTATCAGTGATTGTTTTGAGCTTTTTCTCCAAGCCACCTTGAGCAAGCAGTAATTGTTGCAACTTGCTTATTTCCTCCATGCGTAAGTGTGCTCGTCTTCTAGACATTTCCATTTGTTTTTGAGCGGATATGTCTTCTTTAACAGCAATGAAATGGGTGATAACACCATTATTGTCTTTGATTGGAGAAATAGATGCAGCTTCCCAATAGACTTTTCCATTCTTATTCTTATTGCTGAATTCTCCCCGCCATTCATTACCAGATGTAATGGTTTCCCAAAGCTCTTTGTATTCTTCAGAGGTCTTTTCACCTGATTTCAACACCCTTGGGTTTTTCCCTATGACTTCTTCGTAAGTATATCCGGTTACTTGTGTAAATTTCTTGTTAACATACTCGATATCGCCTTTCGTATCAGTAATAACAACAGAAACCGGGCTTTGTTCAACGGCGCTGGATAATTTACGGATTTTATCCTCCCATTCCAGCTTTTCCGCTATGTCCCTGATGATTGCCATAAAAGAGTGTCCATCTTTACTATCATTTTGAAAAGATAATGACATTTCTAGCGGTATTTCAACCCCATCTTTCGTAATTCCATAAATTTCTGTTGTTTTACCTATAATTCGGGTTTCATGTGTTTTTAAAAATCTCTCCAGCCCTTCTTTATGCTGTTTCCTATATCTTTCAGGAATAATAGTTGTTATCTGTTTTCCTATGATTTCACGTTCTGAATATCCAAAGATTCTTTCTGCCAATCCATTCCAGATATTAACCATTCCACCTTCATCAATACCTATAATCGCATCCTGTGCAGTGTCTATAAGTTTTCGATATTTTTCTTCAGATTCTTTTAGTGAACTTTCCGTCTGCTTGTGCTTGATGATTTCATCTGTAAGTCGACCCTGAAGTTGTTTATTGCGTAAGGCAGCCCGAATGCGGGCTCGTAATTCAAACGCATCAAAAGGTTTTGTAATATAATCCACGGCTCCTAAATCCAACCCTTTGATACAGTTTTCATTATCGTCTGCAGCGGTAAGGAAAATGACTGGAATCATACAAAGTTCATTATCCTCCTTCAATAAACGGCATATATCGAATCCAGATATATCGGGCATGTCTATGTCCAAAAGGATCAAATCTGGTTTATCTTGTTTAGCCACTTCCAGGGAACTCGTCCCATCCTCCACACAGAGAACCTCAAGCTCTTCCTTCATCAGATGAGCCTTGGCTATGGCCATGATCTTTGGGTCGTCGTCTACAATTAAAACCTTCATTATACTTCATCTCCAATGCTTATGCATATGTTCC
>JBHHYW010000119.1:0-7636 GCA_046757745.1 Candidatus Scalindua sp. | reverse complement strand
CGAAGTGTAAATTATATAAAGCATCGTTATAACTATCAACTGCTTTTTGAAAAATTTATGACAGGCGCCACTGAAAGAGGTAGTCTGATCCAACATAAACATTTCATCATTCTAAAAGAATATTTTTGACACTTTTTTCAAACTTTGACATTATTATGCTACAATATTTTATAATATCAGGCATTCGGCAATTTTTAAACAAACAATTCATTTATTTGTCTTGATAACTTTGATAACTTGAAAGGTTTCTTGATAATGAAGTCTACTTTTAATTCTTCTTTCTCTTTTGATTCAATCTTTTCGTCCCAACCGGTAATCATGCCTATTTTTGGCTTCTTGTCCAGTTTATCCACAATCTCGATTATATCATGTCCGGTCAAATCAGGCATTACCAGGTCACACAGTACAAGATCAAATTCTTCACTCTTTAATATCTTTGTGGCTTCAGTACAACTCACAAAACTCTTAACCTTGTGACCATCTCTTGTGAAAAATCTGTCCAGTATACTGCATATTTCCTCTTCATCATCTATCACCAATATGCGGAGCTTCTTTATTATTACGTCATGAGTTGATTCATGCGACACCTTAGATTGCCGGTTTTTCATGTCTACCGGGAATGTCAGCGTAAACGTACTGCCAGCTCCATCTTCACTTTCCACCTCAATATTGCCGCCATGACTTTTTATTACGCCGTAGGAAACACTCATACCCAGTCCACTTCCTTTCGCTCTCTTGGTAGTAAAGAATGGATCAAATATCTTCTCTTTCACCTCTTCTGTCATGCCTGTACCAGTATCTGTAAGGGTAATTTCTACGAAACCACCTTTGGGTTCGTAGTTTTGAGTTTGGAGTTCGCCCGCCTGCTGTTTGTCGGGCAGGGTGGCATTCGCTTTATTGCTTTCAACTCCCAACTCCTCACTCCGAACGCACCGTGTTGCCACGGTGATAGTGCCACCTTCAGGCATTACGTCCAATGCATTATTAATTATATTTATCAGCACCTCTCTCAACTCTGATGGGTTACCAGATATGGCCGGCACTTCCTTAACACCTTTCATGTCTATATCGTATTTTATTCCTCCGGCCAAGGCCATATTCTTCCATCTGGGCATTGTGAAATCAACCGACTGTTCTATCACGTCTTTAAGTTTTACGGATATGAATTCTGATACATCCTTTTCTACTGCCGTGAACTTCCTCATTCTACGTACGATTTCAGCGCCGTCACTTGCCGCCTTGCGAATAGTACTGAGCCTGTCTGCCGATTCCTTGTCGTCACCAGGGCATTTCTGAAGCAACTGTATATTACCAGAGATGATTGCCAGTATATTATTAAAATCGTGAGCGATGCCGGATGTTATCACTCCCAGGGCCTTTAATTTCTCAGTCTGTAAGAGCGCTTCTTCCAGCCTTTTGCGTTCTGTAATATCTTCCTTGACTCCTACAAAATGTGTAATAATACCCTGATCGTTCTTTAAAGGAGAAATGCATGCATGTTCCATATAGAGTTCACCGTTCTTTTTTTTATTATAAAACTCCCCGTTCCATTCTTGACCTGATTTAATAGTATTCCATAAATCTTTATATACTTCCGGAGGCGTTTTACCGGATTGTAAGATACGCGAGTTTTCATTGATAACATCTTCACTGGCATAGCCTGTTAATTTGGTGAACGTGGGATTTACATATTCTATTTTGCCTTCGGTATCCGTAATCAAGATACTATTATAACTTTGCTCTACTGCACGCGACAACTTTCGTAATTTCTCCTCCGTTCGTTTGTGCTTGACGGTGTGATTCCATTCCCGCATAATCCTCTCACAGATACGGGGCATGTCACCTAGCGTTACTTCAGACTTTACTATATAATCAAAAGCGCCGGCTTTCATCGCTTCTACTGCCACCTTCTCATCTCCATGGCTGGTCAAAATAATGACGGGATATGGAGACTCTTCCTTGTCGGCGGGTATAAGTTCTGTGCCCTTGCCATCAGGTAAAATGTAATCGGTAATTATCAGATCAGGAGCGGACTTCGAAATGCTGGTGTGTGCTTCATTGAGATTGTATGTAACTGTCACGTTCATTCGTTCGGTTATAGACTCAAAAGAACGGCAGATCAGATCGGCATGAGATTCTTCATCTTCGACAAGCAGGATATTAATCTTCTTTTCACTCATTGGTATGATTGGTTGCGTTAAGGTGAAAAACAAAAAATTGTCATCCTGAATCTTATACTGAACTTGTTTCAGTATTATTTCAGGATCACTTTCCAGTCAAAGTTTGAACCGGTTTGAGTATTACAAAAATACAGATGCTGAAATAAGCAGTTCAGGAAAGCAATTACCAGCCTGCCTGACGGCAGTCAGGGATTCAGCATGACAGTGACAGCGTACTTCCTATGTCATCCTGAATCGTGGACTGCCCACTTTGTGAGGCTTATTTCAGGAACTCTTTTACCATTTATGAATTATTCCCACTCTTCAGTTAAATCTTTCCAATCTGGATTATGTTCATTAATCATATTTATCTTCCAGTCCCTATGCCAATTCTTTAATTGCTTCTCTCTTACTAATGCACTATAAATGTCATTGGTTGTTTCGAAATGTACTAACTTCATAAGATTGTACTTTTTTGTAAATCCATTTACTAACTTGTTTTTATGTTCATAAATTCTGCGAATGAGATTATTTGTAACTCCGATGTAAAGCACTTTATTTGTTTTGTTTGTAAGAATGTAAACATAATACTGCTTCATCTCTATGCCATATTAAATATACATAATCAGTGAGACAAGATGCTGAAATAAGCAGCCCAGGTAACCTACCACCAGGATTCAAAATGACAGTATTAGTATCATGGGTGTTCAGTCATCCCACGGATAATAGTTCCATGCCAGCCAGTAGAAACCAATGTCATTTAATAACTTACTGAATTTCTCAAAATTTACGGGCTTAACCAGATAGCTGTTTGCACGATACTCATAGGCTTTTGCCACATCTATTTCTGCATTAGATGTAGTGAAGATAACGGTGGGTATCTTGTCTAACTCTTTAGAGGACTTTATCTCCTTCAGTACTTCCAGACCATCAACCTTGGGCAGGCGCAGGTCAAGGAGGATTACATGCGGCTGTGGACTCTTTTCCGAATCAGCGTAGTCTTCACGCCTGAACAAATAGTCTAGGGCCTTTTCGCCGTCACAAACATGATAAACCTTGTTTGCTATTCGATGTTCTTCGAAACTGCGCATTACGAGTTCGGCATGTGCCTCATTGTCTTCAACAAGCAAAACTGTAACAGGTTCTCCATTAATCTTGTTATTCGTCATGATCCTGTTTTTCTCCTTTCTTCGCAATTGTAAAACAGAATGTACTGCCTTTTCCTTTTCCCTCGGATTCTACCCAGATACGTCCTCCGTGTACTTCCACGATACGCCGGACAATAGCCAGGCCAATCCCGGTTCCTTCGCTCTCATGATCCAGCTTATTGAAGAGACCAAAGACATTTTCGTGATAGCGTGACTCTATTCCAATACCGTTATCGCGAACATAATATACATCTTCTCCGTTTTCCTGTCTAGTCCCTATCCCGATGCGTGGTTCAGGCTGTTTGCCCATGTGTTTTGCCGCATTATCAATCAGGTTTTGCAGTACCTCCACTAACCGGCGTCTATCCACATATACTACCGGCAGGTCGGGAGATATTTCTAATTGTACCCCCAGCTCTTTGATTTGTCCTCTAACCAGGCTTACCGCTTCATTTACCAAATCATTTAGTGGCACATCTTCCTTTGTACCTATGATTCGTCCAACCTTGGATAATTCCAGTAGATCATTCAGGAGTTGGTTCATCTTTTCTGCTGCATTATGAATACGGCTTACGTCCTTCTTTATACGTTCTGTATCGCCTTTAATGGCGTCCTTCTCCAGCAAACTAAGGAAACCTCTGATGGTTATCAGAGGGCTCTTCAGGTCGTGGGAGACAGTGTAAGCATATCGCTCCAGCTCGGCATTTTTAGCTTCCAGCTCTGCAGTGCGGGCATTAACCTGTTTTTTAAGTTCTTTATTCCAGTTCCGAACCCGATGAATCATGGAATCGAAGGCTGTCGCCAGAATACCTACCTCATCAGATGTGTTTACTGATATTCGGACATCAAGATTGCCATCTTCTACCTCTCGTGCCGCCTTGCTCAGACGCCTGATGGGAAGCGCCAGGTTTCTAGCAATTACGATTATTAACCCCAGTGCCAGGAGGGCGCAGATAATACCTGTGATGATACGGTAATAGATACTCTCCCGGAGAGGCGCGAAGACTTCTGCCCGGTCACGTTTGACTACCATCCCCCACCCCAGTTCCGACGTTATACGGATATGTCTATATGCAGCCAGAACTTTTTCACCTCGATAATCTCTTGCTGCAATGATACCTTCCTGCCCCTGAGCGGCAAGTGTAGCGGGTTTGGCCTTAATCTGGAATTTTAGTGGTAAAGCCGTAGATCCATCTGCTAACGGGTGTTTGAGTGCTGTGAGTATTCTTACATCCTGGTTTACAAGCAGCGCTTCACCTGTCTGGCCGAGGTCTTCGCCTGTATGGAGCATGGGTTTGATAAAATCGTTGGTATTGATATGCATTATGATTACTGCAGATGTTTTATCCTCGTTATCATGAAGGTTAATGGTACGTGAGATGAACAGTTTAAGAATACCACTCAATGGGTCTTTGTCGACATCTATTATTTCAATGTAACCCGGATGGAGAACTCTGGAGAAGGAAACGCGCCGAGAAATATCAATACCCAAATCTTCGTTATGAGAGGATGCTATAATCGTGCCTGTTAATGCATCGGCGATTTGTATTCTATCGTAAACACCGTAAGCTGTTCTAACCAGATTCAGGTGTTGTATGAGTGCCTGATAAGTCTTTTCCTTTTGCAATTTGTTCACAAGTCTATTTCCTCTAACACCATTAGCAAAATTTTCGTGAATTACAGGCAGAAGTGATGCAATATAAGACCTTATTATGCTGCTTTCCGACAGTACCCTCGAATCATCTCTACGTTCTTCGATCCAGCGCAACAGGCGCTCCTTCTTCAGGTCTGCAACCAGACTGAGGTTCTGAAATACCTCGGATTGTTCTTGTTTGTATGAACCCCTGAAAGTCGTAAACGGTATACCAAATATATCCGACAATAAAAACATTATCAGGACTATTATAAACATCGATCCAAAATAGATGAGCATCTTCGATCGAATGCTGAAAAAGAATCCTTTTTTATCCGGATCGTTTAAATTACTTTGTTGCTTTTTCTCCTGCATTCATGGCTTCCTTATAGCCTCCGGCACAGAAGATCCTCTGGCTCGGAGAGTTAATTCTTTTATTATTTATCATAGATTACACGTTTTATTTCCAGTTTCACTTTTGCGAAGTTTAATAATAACCCGTGTTTCTTCCCCACCGATTTCAGATATGATTTCACAATGGCAAAGTGGATGTATTCAAGGTCTTTAATCGCTTTGAGTTCTACAACGATGGTCCCCTCTATAAAGAGATCAAGCCGGTGTCTGCCAACTTCAATATCGTCATATTTTACTATCACTTCTTGCTGTTCCTTTACCTGTAGGCCCTGCTTACGGAATTCAATAACCAAAGCCTTTTCATAAATAGATTCGATAAAACCAGGCCCCAGTTGTTGATGTACCTGTATGGCCGCACCAATGATCTTCTCGGTCAGTTCTTTATGCTCAAGTTCCATATTTATGTCCTTTCCTATGTACACAAGCAAATTGTTGTAAATACCAATTTCTTATAAGGAAGCCAGGAAACCAAGAGATTTTTTATTTAACAACTTCAACTGAAGTTTTATATTAGTGTGGGGTACCCATCAAAATCATTCTGCAATTGAAAACAAACATTGAAGTTTTTCTCCTGCATTTCTGGATTCCTTATAGTTTTTTTTCTTTTATTATTCATCATAATCAAATTCATTAAGTTTATATTTATTAGAGTTGGCAAGTACGTTGATTATAGTTTGAAGGTCAAAACTATTATATACCTTGTCCCAATTAGTAGAGGCAGGGACCTTGCCAAGTGTTTTGAGAAATTCAAACTCCTTGTGCAATACACCATCTTGTCTGAGGTCATTTTGTGGAATAATGGGCGCTGAGGTTAAACCCAAAATGTCACTCTCCGCCAGGGATGCGTTTTGTTCTACAGAGAGTTCGAGTTTGTGATTTGTTAAATCTTCACCTGCCTGTATTGCCCATTCGCTGGCTTGCAATAGATATTGCCTGTTGCTTTGCATCCATCGGAGCGCACGAATTTCGGCGGCTATTATATGTCTAACCACTTTAGGATGCCTGTCTGAAAAGGTTTTCATAAAATATATATAACCTGAACTTAGATACCGATGTATTACAACATTTTCTGGATACTTCATCAGTGCGATTGTGGAGATTGGTTCCCATGCGGAGAAAGCTTCAATCTTTCCTGTCTGCAATGCCTCGGGCATCTCATTAATCTCCATGGGGATTAGATTAACCTGTGCCTCATTAAGCCCGTCAGAAGACAGCGACCTTAGCAATGCATAATGTGCATTAGAGCCGAAGGCGTAGCCAACTTTCTTACCACGTAATTCTCTGATCAACATGGGCTGCCTGGCAACAATGGATGTAAAGCCCTGCTGAATCAAGGCGGGAACAATAACATCCATATTAGCAGAGGCCGTGATGGCCGGCATGTCGCCGCCTATGCCAACATCAATATCACCTTGTTTAAGAAAACAGTTTACATCATCTCCCTTTAGAAATGCGTAGAATCTAATCTTCGCTCCCAATCCTGACAAAATCTCGTGAAGAACAGCATCACGTTTCATGGTCTCGGAGATAAGGCCGGTTGGTGAATAAATAGGCTGGACTCCCAGGTTAATGATGTCTTCTGCCTTATTGAATCTGTAGTTGGAGTATATGGGGTGGATGCAAGGATCGGGAGTTGCAAGTGTAGAATGTTTTTCCGCTTTTCCAGTCTTGAGGAAAGTGGTAGTTGTCAGCAAGATAACACCCGCTACCAGGAAGATACTAATAATGAGTCTTGCTCTCATTTTAACAGTTGCCTCCATAGTAAATGCCTCCCCCCTTGTCATCAATAACATTGAAGTAAGGGTTTTCACATAAGTTCAGTGTATGCCAGCAACTATAGCGGAACGGCTTTAGCCTGCGCTTCTCAGCATTTGTTGGGGCTACGTATGTTTCGCAACCTCATCAAGGTTGCGGCTACCAGCCCGAACATGCCGTGCGGTACAGGCGGACATAAATCGCACAATTTAGAATAATTGAGAAAGTTAAAAGCAAGCAAGATTATACTTGTTAAGGAATTTTTTGCAAAAAAAATTCATATATATAGTATATTTTACAAATGCCGGTTTTTATTGCACAGAAATTTCAGGGGGGCAATGTTGTTCCGCATCTCTTTTTTAACTGCGGACACATTATGAAAAGATGTGTGTTGAATTCGGTTGCATTTCATACTGAGCACAACCTATAGCCTCCTGAACATCTTTCCTTTCTCTAACCATTTTATTCTTTTAAACATCTGAGCCTGAAGGAGATTTCACTTTCTGATTTCCTTGCCTGTTCAGAAG
>JBHHYW010000118.1:0-7719 GCA_046757745.1 Candidatus Scalindua sp. | reverse complement strand
GCCTTTATCTGGGCTGGATTGTCCAGCTTGCCTATATCAGCTTCGCTTGGCGCACCCATACTAAACCTCCCGGCTTAAAATATTTGTCCTTGACCAGGTTCTTTTGATGAATATTTATTCAGTGAAGCATATAGCGCCTCAAACACCTCAAAACCTTTTTCAAGCAATGCATTATCACTTTTGAACATTTCCATTTGACCTCGCACGACGCAGTCAATACCTTTGGCCTCATTTCTGCCAAACTTCTCATCCTTTAGGTCAATATCGTGCACTATTTCGGAAATATTATTAAGAATTTTATCCTTTATGTTAAAACGCTTTAGTATGGTTTCAAACGTGCATCTGTCACCCTGGTGACTGAATTCTCCATGGTACATATCAAAAGGGATTCCGTTTACTTTAGTAGTATTTGCATGCGCAAATGCGAATTTGGCATTTGGGTCAATAAATCTTTTTATTAACCATGCCGATGCAATCCTGTCTATGTGAGGCCGCTTTCTCGTAACCCATTTTCTACCTTGAAAATCTTTCTTTTTCAGTGTTTTTATCTTTTCATTAGTAGGAATTGTGATCTGACTTAAAAGTTGGGACATGTTTTTAATACAGATATCCAAGGCATTTTGCGCTTTTCGCGATAAAGGAGATTTGAAATAATCTATCTCTTTTGTACTGTTTAGTTGTTTCGAAATTACCTTCAATTTATCTCGTAGCTTCAACCGATCTTTTATTCCCTGGTTTCCAGCAGCAAATACTTTTTTTACAAGCTCTGAACATCTGTTAATTATAATCCCATAATCATCATCCCTTGCCTTATGGAATAATTTAATTATATCTTTATCTTTAAGATTCTCTATGTTTGCTACTTTTACAAGCGTGGCCTCGCCCTTCATTGTATGAATCTCTTGACACAACCATTGAAAATTTTCATACGTCTCGGAATTAAATGGAAGGATATAAACAGATTTTCTTAAAGAGATTGCACCAAGAATCTTCAAGTTTCTCCATATACTCACCCTGCATTTAGAAGGTTTAGGCGGAAGATTGTAAATAAGCAAGAGCCATTTATAATCAGATTTAGTTTCCATATGTTACATTTATATGTAACAATAATTACTGATATTGTCAAGCCTAAAATAAATCCAATTATACTATTTCATTAAAGTTGCTATATAAGGAATGGGTAAAAATGCGATTCTAAGGAGTGTGAATGATTTCATATTGTCAAGATGTGTATAAATATGCACACAAGAATAACTGTGCATTAACAAAGGTGGGAAGATTCAACTATTCCGTGGCCAGTACATTATTACAAATACACCGGCAAGGCATATTATGCCGCCGATGATATCATATTTATCAGGATTTATTTTATCTATCTTCCAGCCCCATAATATGGACAGGATTACAAATACACCACCGTAAGCAGCGTAAACCCTGCCGAAGTTTGCGTGTTGAAGAGTCGGGATTATTCCGTAAAGTACCAGAACTATCCCACCCAATATACCGATCCATATGCTCTTGCCTTCCCGAAGCCATAGCCATACAAGGTATCCTCCCCCTATCTCGCATAATCCGGCAAGAATGAATAGTATGATTTATTTGGTGATTAACATTTATTCTTCCTCCCAATTTCTAGACCACTCACGCATGGCAACCATTTCCGGTTCTGTACGCATCTCATAGTAGAGACTAGGAATTGTTATCTCAATATATATTGTTGGTTTCATCTTGTTCCCTCATTCAATTATCTTTTGCTGGCATTTAAAATCGTTAATCCAACGACCTTGTTTCCGTCCTGTCGGATTAAAATGTCATCATCTCTTTCAATTGTCTTTTTTGCCCTTTGAGGTTTATGCAAACTCAGATATAAAACATCTGCTTCCTTATCATAATCGACCCACATGTGATCAACAAGTAGTTTAGTTATATCTGATGATAAACTTAGACAGGTCTGAATTAATTTATCCTTCTTCTTCACTTTTGTTATGCCAGATTTCTTCTGCCTCCGTTTCGTGGCTTTCGATAATCATGCACCGCCACCGCCGAACCACTCTCAGTCAGGCAGTGTCACAATTAAAATTTATATTTCTGCCTGTATCAATCAATAAGATTTTTTCTTTAGCTCTGGATAATCACTCTACAAAAGCATCATATATCCTTACTGGGTCGTCTTCTTGTACGTACCCTTCTATGCTTTTAGGAAATAAATCCATCTGGTGTCTATTGCCCTGTTTATATTCCAACCGCCTAACCCTCCTTCCTTCTTGTTTGGATGTATATTTGTCACAATTCTTACTCGAATGGACTATTTTATAATAACAGGGCAACTTCTTGTATCGAAAAAATAATTGTGACACAGCCTGAAAACGCAGGGGCTATGGGGAAGTTTACGTCAAGACCTGATTCTATTTTTGATTTAGCTTTGACTGGAGTGTTTTGATAGCTTTTGTAATAAGTTCAGATGCTAAAACTCTCTCAATGTCTTTTCCTGAGGTTCCCTTAATATTAATAGTCCATATAGTTTTATTTGTAATTACATCTATACATGTAACTTTAAATGAGACTACTGAAGTTTGCATTATGACCAGCCGGCCGGCCGGCAATGTTATATAAGAGAAGCCATATTTCTCAATTTCGCCAACGACTATGGCATCAACGCCTAATGATTGCCCCAGATCCGAATAGTCTTTTGCATGCAAAAAATCTGCTTCTCTGAGATTTCTTGACCTCAACTCTTCTTCTAATGCCTTTCCTTCTAAGATTGCAAATCGTTCCCATTTTCTTAACTCGCTGGCCATAATGCCTGTAAAAATAGTTTTTGCCTCCCCGACAGAAACAGATTTTAAAATATGCCCGGTAGTGCCTTTCCCTTTTGGAGATGTATCAAACGTAACTATGGCAATCTTCTGTACTTCGTTATGTGGGAAATCATTATTAACGTTGACTTCAATACTTTTGCCTGTTGTTACACAACCGGTCAGGAGCAGGAACAATATTGCGTATTTCTTCATAATAGTACCTTCTTATGTTAGCCAATTTTGATGATAACCATTTGTGTTCTATGTGTCCATTAATAAGTATGCAGAGATCGCTATAGCCAAGGACATATAACGGAAATAGCTTGACAAATTATGGTGGTGTGTTAATATTCCTTTCTTTGTTTTGATCACATCCATAAGTATTTCCTCGTTTTATATAGAATACTTATATTTTGGAAAGACAATCTTTACTTCTTATTATCTTTGGGAAACCCCTTCTGAAAACGGGAAGAATACCTTTTCAAATAAGACATCTCAAAAAGTTACAACTAGCTGGAATTGTATGAATTTGCGTATATCTAGAGAATTAATTGATTTTGAATTTTAGAGCAAATTATCTATTATTTTGGTCGGAAAGGAAGCTAAAAAATGACAATTAAAGTAGGAATTAATGGTTTTGGTAGAATAGGTCGAAATGTATATAGGGTAATTGCTGAAAGAGAAGGTATTGATGTGCTTGCCATTAATGATTTAACCGATGCCAGGACATTGTCCATCCTTCTGAAATATGATTCAGTACACGGAAGATTTAAGGGTGATATTGAAATAGAAGATGATGTGCTTGTTGTAAAAGGAAAAGAAATCAGGTTAACAAAGGAACGAAACCCTGAAAAACTTCCGTGGAAAGAACTGGGAGTCGAAGTCGTAGTGGAATCTACCGGTATATTTACAAAAAAGGCGGATTGCGAAAAACATCTTGAAGCCGGAGCAAAGAAGGTAATCCTGTCTGCACCTGCAAAGGATCAGCTTGACGCTACAATTGTTATGGGGATAAATACAGGCGACCTTAAACCTGAACATAAAATTGTTTCCAATGCCTCCTGCACTACAAATTGTCTTGGACCGCTTGCGAAGGTAATTAACGATAACTTTGGAATTGAAAAAGGCCTTATGACTACTATTCATGCCTATACAAACGATCAGAAGGTTGCAGATTTAATGCATAGCGACTTGAGAAGAGCTAGGGCTGCCGCCATAAATATTATCCCGACAACTACCGGCGCTGCAAGGGCTATTGGTGAAGTCATACCTGAGCTTAAAGGAAAGCTTGACGGCATGGCAATGCGAGTGCCTGTAGCTAACGGTTCGGTAACTGATTTAGTCGCGTCAGTAAAAAAGAATGTAAGTATAGAGGAAATTAATAATGTTATAAAGGCTACATCAGAAAACGAATTAAAGGGTATATTGGAATATTGCGAAGACCCCATTGTCTCCTCAGACATAATAGACAACGCACATTCATGCATCTTTGATTCCTTGTCTACTTACGTAATTGGTAACAATCTCATAAAGGTAATAGGCTGGTACGATAACGAATGGGGCTACTCAAATCGTATGGTGGACTTGATAGAACTTATTGCAAGAATTTAAGGGAATCATTAATGATGAACAAGCTTTTTATCAAAGATCTTGACCTGAAAGACAAGAAAGTATTTGTGCGAGTGGATTATAATGTCCCCTTCGATGATCAGGGAAACATAACCGATGACGCCAGGATAAGGGCCACTTTACCAACTATAAATTATTTACTTGATGAAGGTGCGAAAATAATCCTTGCCTCTCACCTCGGAAGGCCAGGCGGAAAGGCCTTGCCGGAATTCAGTTTAAAACCAATTGCCAGGAGACTCCATAGACTCCTGAATAAAGAAGTAAAACTGGCAAATGATTGTATAGGCCCTGAGGTGAGTAAACAGGTTGAAGCTATGCAACCTGAAGATGTCTTGCTTCTTGAAAACCTGCGTTTTCATAAGGGAGAACGGGAAAACGATCCTGAGTTTGCCAAAGAGTTGGCAAGCTTATGTGATGTGATGGTACAGGATGCGTTCGGAAATTGCCACAGAGCACATGCTTCAATGGTAGGAATGAATGGGACGGTGTCTCAATCAGCAGCCGGATTTCTTTTGAAGAGGGAAATTGATTATTTTGAGAAGGCGGTCAATGTTCCATCGAGGCCGGTGGTTGCTATAGTTGGCGGCGCAAAGGTCGTAGACAAAATAAAGATTATAGAAAACCTTGTAAAAAAGGTTGATAAAATAATAATTGGCGGCGCAATGGCATTTCCTTTCCTTGCGGTTCATGGATATGGGGTTGGCAAAGCAACGGTAGATGAAAATGTGGTGGTAAAGGTTTTAATGATAAACAATCTTGCCAAGGAAAGAGGCGTCAAAATATATTTGCCCGTAGACTTTGTAATCGCTGACAAATTTGACGGAATGGCTGAGACAAAGCTGGTAACCTTCCAGGAAATCCCTGATGAATGGTTTGCCTTGGATATCGGGCCTGCAAGCACAAAGCTGTTTTCTGAATCCATGCAAAATGCAAAGACAATCATCTGGAATGGCCCAATGGGGGCATTTGAAATAGATGCCTTTAGCAGAGGCACATATGCAATGGTAGAATCCGTTGTTACTGCATATGCATTGACCATTGTAGGCGGCGGAGACACAGACCTTGCGTTCCACAGGATGGGGGAATCGTACAAGGTGTCCTTTATATCTACAGGAGGTGGTGCCTTTCTTGAATTATTAGAGGGTAAAGAATTACCGGGAATAGCTGCACTGACTGATAAGCCATAGTCATAAATTAGCGAGTGAAAGGAGCTAATTTATATGCAGATAAAAATATCTGCTTCAATACTTGCCGCTGATCCAACACAGTTAGGAAACGAAATTAAGAGGGTGGAACAAGCGGGTGTAGATTTGATTCATATTGACGTAATGGATGGGCATTTTGTTCCAAATCTGACAATGGGTCCTTTTATTGCTGAAAGAATAAAAGAAATTACGAAAGTCCCTCTGGATATTCATCTCATGATTGAGAACCCCGATAAATATGTAGAATCCTTTACGCAGAAAACAACAAAAGATGACATCTTAACTTTTCACATTGAGGCAACTGACGACCCGTTGAATGTTATCAATTTAATCAAAGATAGAGGTATAAAAGCGGGGGTCGCAATTAACCCTGACACGCACGAACAGACAGTTGCAGAGCTACTTGAATCTATTGATATACTTCTTGTAATGACGGTTTACCCCGGATTCTCAGGGCAAGCTTTCAAAAAATACGTATGTGATAAATTAAAGAAGCTGAGAGGAATGGCGCCTGAAAATCTGGATATTGAAGTTGATGGCGGTATAAAACCGGAAACGATTCCTGACGTAGCATCTGCAGGCGCTAATGTTTTTGCTGCGGCGACGTCCATATTCGCAAAGGATGATTATAAAGAAGCAATAGAAGATCTCCGCCGGAAGGCACAGGAAAATTCTTATTTATGAAAAGCTAAAGACTGTACTCACAGTAAATGCTGAAAACATGCAGATACAAGATGGGTCTTGGCTTTTATACATGTAGTATTGACACACAAAAGCTTTATTGAAAAATGAGGGGAAAAGCATAATTGTTTTTTAGAAGAAAAAAGAATATACCCGATGGTTTATGGAAAAGATGTGATGGGTGTAAAAGCGTGGTTTATAAGAAACAGGTGGAGGAGAGACACAATGTCTGCCCTGAGTGTAATTATCATTTCAGGGTGTCCACCAGAGAGCGCATTAATATCACACTCGACAAAGACAGTTTTGAAGAATACTGGGATGATATGGTACCTGCTGATCCATTGAATTTTAAGGACCGTATAAAATATAAAGACCGGATTGCAAGTGAACAGAAGAAAACAAACTTAAACGAAGCGGCCACGGTTGGAAAGGGGCTTATTGAGGGGAAGGAAGTGATATTCGGTGTTACAGATTCAACCTTTATAATGGGAAGTATGGGATCAGTGGTTGGAGAAAAAATTACGAGAGCAGCAGAAAAAGCAAGGGAACTATGGTTACCGCTTATCATAATCTCCGGCTCTGGAGGAGGGGCAAGAATGCACGAGGGAGCCTTATCCCTTATGCAAATGGCAAAGACTTGTGCGGCCATATCCAAGCTTCAGGATGCAGGATTATTGTTTATCTCAGTACTTACGGACCCGACTTTGGGTGGTGTCATGGCCAGCTTTGCCTCGCAGGCAGACATTATAATGGCCGAACCCGGTGCGCTTGTGGGGTTTGCAGGCCCAAGAGTTATTAAAGAAACTATTAAGAAAACGCTCCCCAAGGGGTTTCAATCTTCTGAATCCATGCTCAAGCATGGATTTATTGATATAATAACTGAACGCAGCCGATTAAAACCGGAAATTTCAAAGATCCTGGATTATTGCAACGTTAATCGCAGCAGCTAAGTTGTAATTGTTGAGTATTAATGTTACAATATTTTGTTTGTAGAGATCTGTAAGCAAAAAAAATTAAACAAATACAAAATTCCTCGGTAGCTCAATGGTAGAGTGCCTGCCTGCCGGTAGGCAGGGGTGACTGTTAAGATGCAGAAATGGTATGTGTATATATTGAAAAGCCTGAAGGACAATGGTATATATATTGGAATGAGTAGGGATCCGGAGGATCGATTAAAACAACACAATAAAGGAAAAACAGTTTCAACCAAATCACGAAGGCCTTTCGTAATGCTCTATAAAGAAGAATATAATTCAGCAGACGAAGCGAGAAAACGTGAACAATATTGTAAAAGCGGTATTGGAAGAGAACAGATAAAACAAAAGATAAATTCCTCGGTAGCTCAACGGTAGAGTGGGTGGCTGTTAACCACTAGGTTGTAGGTTCGAATCCTACCCGAGGAGCCA
>JBHHYW010000117.1:0-7735 GCA_046757745.1 Candidatus Scalindua sp. | reverse complement strand
AACCTGTAGCCACTACGCCTGCTCTCTACTCTACTGTCGCCGAAGGCCTAATTTAAATAAAAATGATTCTACCTTCCGAAACGAGTAATCAGCTAAAAATTATGATAATACATTGTTTAGAAATGACAATTTAGTAGATTGTAGAAATAGTGATGATTATAATAGATAGGTAAATATTAATAAAATTACACTAAAGGGAGAACATAGATGAATTGTCGATTATGCCAGTTGTTGTGGCTCTTTTTACAAACCGGCTTCTTTATCCTGATCGTATCGGCAACAACATTCGGCCAGATTAACCATAACCTTAAGGTTACTTTGCATCCGGACAGCCACCGGCTCGAAATAGTTGACGTAATCACTTTACCCCCTGCATCGACTAACAAAGAACTTTTCCATTTCGTACTTCATCAAGGGCTTAAACCTGAGGTTCTTGATAAAGATATAATACTAAAAAAAAGCTTCGGAGCGGAAGCAGGCCGTTTTTTCGGTAACAATCCATTACTCCAACACAGTAATATTAAGATGGAGCTTTTTGAGGTTAAGCTGCCACCGGAAATCCGTCAGTTTACGCTCAAATATGCAGGTGAGATTTTTCATCCTGTTAAGGATTACGGTGAGGAATATGCGCGCAGCTTCAGCGTGTCTCCCGGTATTATCTCCCAGCAAGGGATATTCTTAAGCGGGTCCAGCTTCTGGTATCCTCATTTCGTAGATGAACTGGTAACTTTCCGAATGCACGTTGAATTACCGGCAGGCTGGTCGTCTGTCAGCCAGGGCGCACGCACAAAACATTCTACCGGAACCGATTCATGGAATGATATATGGGTAACGGACAAACCACAGGAGGAGATTTACCTCATATCCGCTGAATTTACTGAATACGGCCAGGCCGCAGGCGCCGTAAATGCCATGGCCTTCTTACGCCAGCCTGACGAACAGCTTGCACAGAAATACCTGGATACGACTGCACAGTACCTTGAGATGTATCGAGGACTTCTCGGCCCGTATCCTTATAGCAAATTTGCCCTCGTTGAGAATTTCTGGGAGACTGGTTACGGCATGCCGTCCTTCACGCTGCTCGGCCCCAGGGTTATCCGTTTCCCTTTTATTCTTCATTCCTCTTATCCACATGAAATTCTTCATAACTGGTGGGGCAACGGTGTATATACTGATTACGAAAAAGGCAACTGGGCGGAAGGGTTGACAACCTATCTTGCCGACCATCTTATCAAAGAACAGCGAGGGGCGGCTGTTGAATACCGTCGTTCCGTTCTGCAGAAATACACGAATTATGTAACCGTCAATAAGAATAAGGACTTTCCCCTGACAGAATTTCGTTCCCGGCACAGCGCAGCCACAGAGGCTGTAGGTTATGGTAAGACCATGATGTTGTTTCATATGCTCCGGCAACAACTGGGTGACCAGGCATTTATTAAAGCCCTTCATCAATTTTATCGAAAACATAAGTTTAAGGTTGCTTCCTTTGATGATGTTGAAGCCACTTTCAATAATGTAACTGACGATCCACTCGGACCCATGTTTGAACAATGGGTAAAGAGAGCCGGTGCACCTTCTCTGCGAGTACGCCAGGCTACCGCGACACCGCAGGGTGATGGTTACATACTGTCAGCCATTATTGAACAAACTCAGGAGACAGCACCCTATCTATTAAAATTGCCAATCGCCTTTCATCTGGAAGGTGTTACGAACGCGTACCAGACCAGCATTGATGTCGATTCTAAAGAGTACAAACTGAAACTCAATTTCCCTGTGCGCCCTGTGCGCATGGTAGTAGATCCGGAGTTTGACGTTTTTCGCACATTAGATCACAATGAAAGTCCACCTGCATTAAGTCAGGTCTTTGGAGCCGAGCAGGTATTGGTTGTATTACCCGTGGCAGCGTCTGAATCAATCCGCCGTGGCTATCATAATCTTGCAAAGGGCTGGCAGAAAGGACGCTCTGTGCAGCTAGAGATCATGCTTGATAATGAGTTGGATGAATTACCGGTTAATCGTGCCGTCTGGTTATTCGGATGGGAGAATCGTTTCCGTCACATTATTAACAAGGCGTTATCTGACTATGATTTCACAGACAAGAAAGATGTGGTACATATCGGTGATACCGAGTTGAAACGCGATCAACACTCTATTGTAGTAATGGCAAGACAGCCGTCTAACAGCGCATACGCTCTGGCCTGGCTTGCCACGGATAATGTGGCGGCAATGCCCGGATTGGGAAGGAAACTCCCACACTATAATAAGTACAGCTATCTTGCCTTTACCGGTGATGAACCCACCAACGTCTTTAAAGGCCAATGGCCGGTTGTCAATTCACCTATGTCGATAGCTATTGTGCAGAGTGATGGCAGGGAAGTTGAGCCAACAACATCCAGACTGGCGCCGCGTGCTGCGCTTGCACAGTTGCCTCCAGTTTTCTCTGAAACGAGAATGTTAAAGGATATTGAATATCTCGCTTCTGACGAACTGAAAGGCAGAGGCATCGGTACGCCCGGATTAGATAAGGCGGCTGACTATATTGCAAAACAGTTTTCTGATGCCGGTTTGCAGCCTTGCGGGGATGGATCGGATAATTATTTTCAAATCTGGACTGAAAAGATAGATATGCCTGATCGTGAAGTAGTCACTATTAAGAACGTAATAGGAATTATTCCGGGAACAAATCCTCTAATGAATGAACAAAGTGTTGTCATTGGCGCTCACTACGATTCTCATGGACTTGGTTGGCCTGACGTTCTTAAAGGCAACGAAGGTAAGATTCATCCCGGCGCCGACGACAATGCCAGTGGGATCTCCGTCTTACTGGAATTTGCACGACTGGTTGGCAATAAATGGCATCCTGAAAGGACGATTGTATTCGCAGCCTTCAGCGCAGAGGAGGCAGGCAAGCTCGGTTCACTGCATTACGTCAGACAGGCGGAGAAATACCCAGTTTCTAAAGCTATGGCAATGATCAATCTCGATACTGTCGGCCAGTTAGGGAAGGATGCGCTGACCATATTCGGTAATTACTCTGCACGCGAATGGGTACATATCATTCGCGGCGCGGGATATGTAACAGGAGTTCCAATCAAGCAATCAACCCTGGATACCGGCAACGGGGACGAGAAGAGTTTTATCGATGCAGGTGTGCCCGCAGTACACCTCTTCAGTGGCGCACGCGATAACTACCATCGTCCAACTGACACTGTTGATAGAATAGATACGGCAGGTCTGGTCAAGACCGCTGCCGTCTTGAAGGAAGCGGTAGAATATCTTGCTGCAAGACCTGAACCCCTAACCTCGACACTGATTGATACAAAAGTCACCCCAGCATCACAAATAGTACAAACACATAAGAAAAGGCGGGTCGTCCTGGGTACGATTCCGGCCTATGATTTTACTGGTAAAGGTGTTCGACTTGACGGTGTTACGATCGGTTCACCGGCAGACAAAGTCGGACTTCAGAAGGGCGACATAATTGTACGTATCTGGGAAACCGTAATAGAAGATCTGCAAACTTTTTCCGATGTCTTGAAGTCGTTACAGGCAGGTAGTGAAATTATGATTGTTTTTATGCGTGACAACGTAGAACGCTCTGTTACTACTAAAGTTGTCGCCAGATAATTCGGTAAATTAAACCTTAGCACCTGCCTGCCGGTAGGCGGAGAAGCCTTCCTCTACAGTTTGTATCCCCTGTGAGAAAATCTTTTTGCTTAATCAATCCTGTCAGTATAAGATGGGTTATATTTCGCATGCTCTCAATTTCTCTCTTAATTCCTTTTCCCTGTCACTCAAAACTATGTTGGTAAACTCATTGATTTCCTCCAGCCACTTTAATTTTTCCTCTGTGGATAATTGCATATATTCGATTATTTTTTCGTCTTCAAGAGTATAAATAATTCCCTTATCCATTATTTTTCTCCATATACTTTTTTGCCTTATTCAACATTTTAATATCACTTAAATCCTGAGTTCTTCCACTAAATTCCTTCATCTTTATCACATCATCTATTGATGCCAGATAAATATCTGTATCCTTCGCCTTTTTCACGGTTCTGTTTTTAAACGACATTTCAAAATTTAATGGATGAACAAGCACAATATCAATGACCTTATAGTTGTCTTTTTTATGATAAAAACTGAATGCTTTAAGGTTTTTGTTTTCTGTCCAATCTTTTACTTTATCAGGATTTGCAAGGTCATCAGGGCTTACCGGCAGGCGTGGGACATAACCTGTTTCTATCAATGTGGATGTCAACTTGAGAACATTTTCTTTATTCATAGCAATAACAATGTCAATATCCTGAGTTACACGTGGGATGCCATAGAGATTGACAGACAACCCACCCACGATGAGATACCTGACATCGTTTTTATACAATCTTTCCAGTATCTCAAAATAGTACATAATCAGCCCTTCTAATCCTCTTTACCTACCCAATCGGCTATAAATATATTTGTTTCATGCGGTCTACTGTTGTTACGATTTGAAGCAAAGACCAGTTTCTTACCGTCGTGACTGAACATGGGGAAACCATCGAATGTAGGGTTATACGTTAAACGCTCTACTTCTTTGGTTTTTATATCAACCATATACATCTCAAAATTCCGCTTTTGAGGATCATCCATATTAGAAGCAAAAATAACTTTCTCTCCGCTTGGGTGGAAATAAGGACCAAAGTTGGCGGCGCCGTTGCTGGTCAGCTGAATCGGCTTAAGCTCTTTCAGGTTCATAACATAGATTTCAAGTTTACTTGGCCTGATTAAGCCGTTCTTGAGAAGCTCCACATAGTCTGTAAGTTCTTCACCCTGCGGCCTTGAAGCCCTCCAGCATATCCACTCCCCGTCAAGAGAAAAGAAAGCGCCGCCATCGTAGCCGGGGGTATCAGTCAACTGTTCAACATTAGAACCGTCCGGATCCATCAGGAACAGTTCCAGGTCGCCGGTTCGTACTGACGTAAAAATGATTCTATCCCCTTTGGGTGAGTAAACTCCTTCGGCATCATATCCCGGTGTGTCAGTCAGACGGACAAGATTAGAGCCGTCAGGGTCAGCCGTGAAAATATCAAAGCTTTTATACAACGCCCATACATAACCCTTTGACATGTCCGGTTTGGGTGGACATTCATCACCGCCCAAATGTGTAGATGCATAAATTATCGATTTATAGTCAGGGGCAATAAATGAACAGGTAGTGGCGCCCTTACCCGATGACACCATCGTAACATTGTTGCCATCAACATTCATTGTAAAGATTGCGTCACATTGCAGGCCATTACGCTTCGACTGGAATATGAGTTTGTCTGCATTGTAAGAGAAGTAAGCTTCGGCGTTCTCTCCACCGAAGGTAAGCTGCCTGATGTTTTTAAAATGCGTTTCGCCTTCAAATATGGTAACTTCAGCCCGCTTTTCACTGACTACAGGCTCTGTTTCAGAAACGATATTATTAGTCTTTTCATTAACACATCCGATCAAGGCCAGAGAAACTATTATGGAAATAACAAGTGACTTCAATATTTCTCTCCTAAAAATATTTCAGAAATTTAACAAAACCCGTGCTTATTTTATGTATGTTCCGGTTCAGCGTAAGGCGTTAGACACGAATTGGCACGGATATATATCTATCTAATGAGATAGATATTGGTCAAGCGCTTCCGTGACAACCTTATTCAGGTTCAATCCCTTCTCTTTGGCGTATAAAGCTGCTTTGCGATGAAGATCGCATCCGGTACGTACATTGAAACTTCCCCGAAAAGATTGATCCGGTTCAATACCCTCATTCTGGCACAGTTTCAAATAGTCGTCAACAGCTTCTTTAAAGGCTTGTCTTAATTTCTTGACAGTTGCTCCTTCGTAATTTACAAGACTTCTAATATATTCAATCTTTCCAAAAAACAGTTGATCATCATCACTATAATGCACTGATCCATAATACCCCTTATAATGCATCATGTCTTTCATAACATATCCTCCTGTTTTAATATATCTAATATTTGGTCTATCGCATATCGCTTCAATACATTTTGAGGATGGGGTTTGTGCAAAGTAATAGTTGCTGCTGAAGGATTTACAAATCGCCTTCTTGATCCACCTGTTCTACTCATTCTCACCTCCCGATAGCCAAAAGATTTGAGTAAACTGGCTAATTCGTCCCATGTAAAATCTCTGGGGCGTTGCCGCAATCTTGCAATAAGTTTTTCCTTTTTACTCATAATCCTCCTATAAAAAACAATTATAGGAGAATCGGCATAAGATTGCAACTATAATTAGTCGCACATTATCAAAAGCCGGAACCAAATAATCTAAGAAATAAATAAGGTGTGATCTGTATGCCTGCCAGTATAACCAGTCCGTACCGGCGCGGGCGAGCGAAGCTGAGGAGGTATCTGCAAAAAATCCCTGCCCCCGTCCGAACGGATTCATCCGGGCGGGCGACGGATTGTTTGGCGGGAGTGTCCCTGTAATTTAAACGGTTTCTTTACGAAAGTAAATCAAAATTTAATTAATGGTAATGGTGAATCGGTTATTCAATTTGTTTACTCAGATTTTTTCAAAGCAATAGCATAAGAAGAACTAAAATCTTAATTTGAAATAATCCAGAGGACTCATTTGATTTCCGCTGAATAACTAAATGTTTCATCTGTAAATGCTTTATATGAAAATATCAATAAGGACACAAGACCCCAAAGCAATCCGATTACAACTCCAATATCAATTATACCGCGCCAGGGCTGGGGCGACATCCGCACTAGAATAATCAAACAAATGATACCGATGGTTAAAGAAGTGGATAATATTTTTTGTCGTAGTGGAGCATAAAAAAATGACATACAGAAAAACGGTGCGAACAATGAATGAATTAAGTTAGGATTGTATCTTAAGTACAATGCGCGAGCAGCAACTCGAGGAGAAAATCTCTTTTGAAATCCTCGATATCCTTCGGCATAACCCATAAAAATTACACTTATAAAAATCGCTGACCAATGATGCCAAAATAGTTCATGTTTGTAGAGATCAAGAGCATATGGTGTAAGGCGGTAAATTGCACTGCCAAGTAAACCTATAATTCCAGCTATTCCCCATAATGCAGCAAATATACCCATCTTAATCCTTATGACTATTCACCACAAAAAATTAACTTTGAGGTGTCAGTTAATCTGAATTTATGACTTATCAGTTTTTTATAGATTGGTATTATAATAGCAAATCCAAGTATATCTCAAGTTAAAAACAAAGATAACGCACTTTTATGTAAAACTTGACAAAAAATTATGTTGTTGTAGAATTGAATTTGAGTTTAGAGAGTACAAAATTTGATTATATGGCTGATATCTTTAAATGGACGTCATAACAAATGTTAAGGAGATGCAGACAAGGGTACTTTCGATCAAGGACAGAAAAGAATCTATAGGATTTGTACCTACAATGGGCGCATTCCATGAAGGCCACGTGAGTTTGATGCGTAGTGCAAGGAATGAGAATGATGATCTTATTGTCAGCATATATCTGAACCCTACGCAGTTTGATAACAAAGAAGATTTTGATAATTATCCCCGCCAGCTAGACAAGGATATTGAGATTGTTGAAAGAGAAAATGCGGATGTGGTTTTTGCGCCCGGTACTGAGGAAATGTACCCGGAAGGATTCTGTACTTACGTGACACAGGGAAAACTAATAGATTCTTTGTGCGGCAGATTAAGACCCGGACACTTTAATGGTGTAACTACAATTG
>JBHHYW010000116.1:0-7768 GCA_046757745.1 Candidatus Scalindua sp. | reverse complement strand
AGGAGGCTATAAATGAACTTGAGTCAGTGCATTTTGTTAAAAATATGGATGAGGCTGTAGAGTGGTGCCGTAAATCAGACAGAAGAAACATATTACTAACAACCGGTTTCTCCTCTGTCGAAAAGTTTGCTAAATTAAAGGATGAGAAAAATATTTACGTCAGGATGCTGCCTATGCCTGCGCCTATTGAACAATGTGTTAAGATGGGTATTAAATCGTCAAATATACTAGCCCTTCAAGGGCCTTTTTCACTGGAACTTAATAAGGCAATCATCAATCAGTATCATATAGATGTAGTGATTACAAAGGATAGCGGTAATACCGGTGGCGTCCCGGAGAAGATTCAGGCTGCAATTGAGACGGGAATAGACACTGTGGTAATTCAGAGGGAAGAGATAGATTATCCTGTGATATGCTCATCAATAAATGAGGTGTTCAGCATGTTGGGAGTGGAAACTGTATAAATCTAGACACGAATTACACTAATTAACACAAATTGAAGGTTATTAAAATATCATGGATGATAGCTTAATTTACAAGGAGGAAGCGTATAGAATAATTGGCTTGTGCATGGAAGTGTATGGAATACTTGGCAAAGGGCATAGTGAGGTAGTTTATAAGGATGCTCTGGAGCATGAATTCGCAATCAACCAAATACCCTTTTCAAGGGAAAAAAGTTATAAAATAAGATACAAAGATATTATACTGCCAAGGGGATATAATGCGGACTTTGTGGTATATGATAAGATAATACTAGAAACAAAAGCGATAGAAAGTCTTACCAACAGCCATGTAAAACAGACCCTAAACTACCTCGCCGCATCAAAGCTCAAATTAGGATTACTGGTTAATTTTGGCGAAGAGAGCCTGACCCACAAAAGGATTGTTTTATAAAAATAGTGTTAATTTGTGAAATTAGTGTCTAAAAAAGTCATGAAAAAAGTAATTATTAATGGTAATAATCTGACACTGACTCAGATTGAGCATGTCGTTAGAGGTGGTGCAAAAATATCTCTTGGTAAAGAGATCAAAAAAAGGGTGGACTCTACACAAAGGAGTATTAAGAAGGCGATAGATGAAAAAAAAGTAGTTTATGGGGTAACAACAGGTTTTGGCGCATTGAGCGAGACCTTCATATCTAAGGGCGAAAGGAAACAGTTGCAGAGAAATATTATTTTGAGTCATTCTGCGGGTGTTGGATACAGGTTTGATGAGGAGGTTGTGCGTGCCATAATGCTATTAAGGATTAATGGGCTTGCTAAAGGTAATTCCGGAATCAGACTTGGCACATTAAATACGTTAACAGAGATGTTAAACAAAAATGTACTCCCAGTCATTCCTGAAAAAGGCTCAGTTGGAGCCAGTGGCGATTTAGCCCCTTTGTCGCATCTGGCATTGGTCTTGATCGGTGAGGGGGAAGCTGTTTCTAAAGATAAACTGCTCTCAGGGAAGAAAGCAATGAAGGAGGCTGGAATTGGATTGTGTGAACTCGAAGCGGGAGAGGGTCTGGCATTAATAAATGGAACACAGGTAATGACCGGTATAGGCGCATTGGTGGTCAATGATTCTATCAGGTTGATGAAAACGGCTGAAATAGCGGCGGGAATAAGCCTTGAAGTGTTGCTGGGTTCAAATATAGAATTGAACGAGAAGATTCATAAGGTAAGGCCTCATAACGGACAAATAATCAGTGCGGATAACTTGAGAAGGATAACGGAGGGTAGTGAGATAATTTCTTCTCACAAAGATTGTTCCAGAGTACAGGATGCATATTCTATAAGATGCTGTCCTCAGGTACACGGGGCGTCAATGGACGCCCTTAATTATGTCAGGACTGTCATAGAAACTGAGATGAATTCTTCTACGGATAATCCCCTGTTTTTTCCGGTAACAGGGGAGATATTTAATAACGGTGGAAACTTTCATGGTCAACCTGTTGCATTAGCTATGGATTTTCTTGCAATTGCATTATCAGAGATAGCAAATATTTCAGAGAGGAGAATAGAAAGGCTGGTGAATCCACTCCTTAGTGGTTTGCCGGCATTTTTGACAAATAACCCAGGCCTTAATTCAGGCTTAATGATAGCACAATACACAGCGGCTTCACTGGTTTCTGAGAATAAGACATTGTCACATCCGGCCAGTGTTGACTCGATTCCAACTTCGGCAAATAAAGAAGATCATGTAAGTATGGGTACTATTTCGGCAAGGAAGTGCAGGCAGGTGCTTTATAATACTGAAAACGTAATCGCAATAGAATTGTTGTGTGCAGCACAGGCTCTTGACCTCTTTACAAACCTCAAGGCCGGTGCAGGGAGTAAAGAAGCGTACGTGTTAATCAGAAAGCATATTCCACATTTGGAAGAAGATAGAATTATTTCAAATGATATAGAAATGATGTATAATCTGGTTCATGAAGGAAAAATAGTTTCGGCAGTTGAAAAGAAGATTGGAGCGTTAGGATAGGGTAACCTATGTGCCGTGAAAAGATACAGCGTATTGTAACTGTTATCGGATAAAAACTTTGTTAAAAAACAATATTTTTCTATGATAAGTTACTTCATTTTACATAAACAGTAAAATACTTAATTAAATGAGAGGAGATGTTAATGAAAGGTATAGTGAAAGTCAAAATTGCTTTGACGGTTTTATCTATAATATATATTTTGTTTGCGGGTGTTGATGGTTTCAAATGGAAAACGGTTCATGCTCAACATACCGATGTCTTCAATCTTTATCTAGACAAGGGTCCCGGTAAAGATGAGCATATGAGAGATGTAAAACCTGATGCGCCGGAGGCGGAATGGATTGAAGTAGAAGATAAATACAAATATGAAGTTTCAGTGGAAAAGAGCAAATACGAAGCAAAAGAACTTGCAATGGCAGATATAGAATTGTGGGAGATTACTGATAAATCACCATTTGAGTGGCACCAGGTAGAGTACTTCATTGAGGGTGAGATAAAGGAGTTTCATACAAGAACCTTTGGTAAGCAAAAGTGTGACCGTGTGCGAAAGGGCACACTGTTCTGGCTTAAGGATGGTAAAAAATGTGTATATTGGACAAAATGGACGACCTGGGATTGCAGGCCTGAGGGTGAAAGGGATACTGAAACATATATATATCCAGATGATAAGCCCTGAAGCTTATTTATAAAGAAAAGAAACGAAATTAAAATATATAATTTCTTATTGACTTACACAATAAAAAATGATATTTACCAATCTGTAATGATTATTATTTAAAAATTGATTTATTTAGTAGAAAGGAGAACTGATATGAGTGTATTAGTTACTAAAGAAGCTCCTGATTTTACGGCGGCTGCCGTGTTGCCGGATGGTACTATCAAGGAAGACTTTACGTTGTCCGGTTTAAAGGGAAAATACGTAGTGCTATTCTTCTACCCTCTGGATTTCACATTTGTGTGTCCGACAGAGATAATTGCCCACGACAAGCGAATCGACGAATTTAAGAAACGTGATGTGGAAGTAGTATGCGTCTCTATCGATTCTCAGTTTACCCATTTTTCATGGCGAAACACTCCTGTAGAAAAGGGTGGTATTGGGGCGATACAGTATCCAATGGTAGCGGATGTTAAGCACGAAATTGCACGAGCGTATGGGATTGAATTTGCAGATGCAGGAGTTGCTTTGCGTGCATCATTTTTGATAGACAAGAAAGGTGTTGTTCAGCATCAGGTAGTCAACAATCTTCCTCTCGGTCGGAATGTCGATGAAATGCTTCGCGTAGTTGACGCCTTACAGTTTCACGAACAGCATGGTGAAGTTTGTCCTGCCGGCTGGAAGAAAGGTGAGGATGGTATGAAGCCAACAGCGGACGGTGTAGCAGGCTACCTCTCTTCACATTCAGAAAAGCTTTAAATTGTAATATTAAAACCCAAATTGAGCTATTTTGTAGCCGCAACCTTAAGGTTGCGCAACTTACGTGAACTCGCCAAATGATGAAAAACGCAGGCTAAAGCCAGCGGCTACAATGGCTTGTAATATAAAATCGCTCAATTTAACTAAAGATCAATCAGAGAATTTATAAATTATACTTTTGGAGGTATGCAATGGCTGAATTAACAAATGAGAACATCCTTGGTGTTGCAAAGGGAAGTGAAGTAGAGGAGGAAGTAAAAGCAAATTTTCAGGGTGAGACCGCCGAGGTTGGTCTTTATCTTGCAATGAGCAGACAGGCACAGAGGGAAGGGCTTCCGGAGATATCAGAAGCTCTGAAATCCATAGCTATGGATGAGGCGTGGCATGCGGCTCGATTTGCAGAGATGAACGGATTAATAAGCGAATCTACAAAGGAAAACCTGGAAAAAATGCTTGCAGGTGAACAGGGTGCAAACAAGGGTAAGCGGGCAGCGGCTATAAAGGCTAAAGAAATTGGAGTAGATGAAGCACACGATCTTTTTAATGAATCTTCAAGAGATGAAGGACGCCATGCAAGGGCTCTTGAAGGTCTGCTGAAAAGATACTTTTAAGTCAGTCATCAAAATAAAACGTCGATATATTTTGTTTCATAAATTCCTCATTGTGAATGGGAAACCTTAGATTCTCAAGGTTTCCCACTTCTTTAAGACCGGGACTTACGCAAAATCTCTGTCCATTACAGTCTTGCGTCTATCCGCCTTTGCATTTTCGATTGCCTGTGCACATAAATTGCGAATGATATCGGACAATGTAGGTGCAACGTTGGCGGCCGTACTCATGCCGGCTGTTGAACGGATGTGTTTTTTCAGCTTAGACGCAACAACCAGTATTTCCTTCCCGCTGTTAGAATCGCTCATAATTTTCTCCTTATTCTAAATAACAATGCATTTGTTTACTGTTTAACACTTAAGTTATATAGCGCAAACATAATATAATGAAATCACTATGACTTCTTGAAGAAGCTGAAGCCCTATGCTTACTCATACGATGGATATCTTAGTGATTGGATAAGTAATACTCGTGCCTCTGCTATCTTTTGCCTGTACATGAGTCCATGGTTCATCGCCATGGGTCATTCTTACGAAGTGAAAAGGTGATGGTTGCCTCTGTTTAGGGCCGTTGCCAGGATTAATTATAATATGTTCATTGGCTACATGTTCCTCATCCTGTTCGGCAATGACTTCGTCATTAAAGGCGCCGACCATTATGATTCCTACAAATCTCAGGAATTTAGTTTTTGCTCTCAAATCCCACTCTGCCTTTGTTATTTTAATTTGCATGGTATCTATTAGTCTATTTCCTGCCTGTTAAAATGTATCAAATACCCGACCTTGCAGAATTATAGGAGATACATTAACAGATACAGAAGTAATTGCAAGTCTAAATAGTTAAGATATTGTACAAGCAACGGATAATGTTACCGTAATGAAAATAGTGTTAGCTGCAATTAATAAAATGTTTTCAATTGTAATTCACAATTTAACATAAGTAATGATTTCCAGAGAGTTTTTTTTATAAAATAAATATTATATAAATGAATAAGCGCCAAACATTAATGAGGGGAGAACAGGATGTACGTTATTGGAATTGGCAGGACAAAGTTTGGAATTTTAAAAGATACTATGACTGAACTGATATACCAGGCAATGTAAAATGCCATTAACGATAGCCCGATTTCTATTGAGGAGATAGGCGCCGTGTATGTCAGTAATCTTCTTGGTGGACCATCGGAGAAGCAATTACATCTGAACTCTGTTGTGTCAAGTTTACTGCCTGAGTTAAGGCAGCCGATTATTCGTGTTGAAACTGCCTGCGCATCAGGTAGCAGCGCACTTTTTCAGGCCATAATACATATTCTTGAAAGGAGGAGTTAGCGTGATATGAGTATGGAGATTGCCGTAAACAATGGTATTATGACGTTAAAAAATGTATATTCTGCCAAGGAAATGTCCTGGAATTGGCGCCTGCTAAGAGTACCGTCAGAGGAATTACTAAGATAGAAATCCTGTCACCCGGACATACCAGGGTTCCTTATTGTGATCTTTTAGAGGATGAAAACGGATATTTTGAAATATGAAAATCATTCCCATCCTATCATGTTTCTATAATAGCCTCGTGGAGGATAGAGATTATGGATGGCAGTAAAAAACTTGTTGAAGAGATTACAGGTAAGATTAAGACTGGAGAGAACCAGCTCTGGAAGACCGAGTCTGTACTGCTTTAAGGAAGAAGATGGAGAAGAAATATCTTGCCGAATTCAGTGGAGAAATCTATGAGGTTAAGTTTGTAAGAAGACAGCATCATGGTCAGTTTTATATCTATATCTGTTTTTATACCAGATTTGAACGTGCTTGTGGAGATGGTGATACGTCCTATGCTGTAGGATTTGCCAGGGGACGTATGGATGCAGAATTTAACGAGAAAGGTGTTGCATACACACAGAGCCTGATTGTCATTGGCCTGGATGGTGACTTGAAGCTGTCACCCCGTAACAGGCGAGGACGTTATGTTTCCGCTCAGGTGAAGGTTCCCATACCAGCTTACGAAAAAATGAGTAAGACTGGTATTGATAACTTGCTGTCGTATATGGAGATAGACCGGCAGGGGGTTATGCAGGAACAGGGAGGGTTCGTTTACTCAGGAATGGGAAGGGAGATCATTCCCGCTCTGTACCGTGGGACCAAAGTGAACCCGCGTCCATACAACGTTTCGTGTACCGAAAACGTATACGTTGAGATCAAGGGAAAAGATGTAATCTTCGGGGTGGAATTACCTAACCTTGAAGCAGGTGACGATTCAAACAGAGAAGGACTGATTTGTCCAATAGCCAGAGAAGTTCTTAAATTCATGGGAATAGAGACATCTAAGGAATTCGTTGCGGCTGCAGCCGCCATAACGCTGGCAGGAGAGTTCAACTTCACATTGCTTCACCTGCGCGGCGAAATGTACGCCGGTAAATAACAAATGCCATAATGGCAGCAAAAGAAGTTGATCGTGGTTTCGTGTGCCAATGTGGCAGAGGTATTGTTCTCTTTGTATTCTCGTAAGTATCTTCTGATATATTGCTTACGCAAATTTGATTATACTTGATCTTATAAAATAAGTTGGCATTTGTTTTGCTCGTAGTGTCTCGTTAATATTTTGTTTTGTGGATAAGTAATTATGATGACACTATTGAAACGTGATAAGGTTAATTATAAGATTTTAATAACCGATGATGACGATGATTGTCGGTATGGTTTAAATGAAATATTTGAACCTGAAGGCTATACGACATACATGGCAAGTTGCGGTAGAGAGGCTGTTGAGATTGCAAAGCACAAGTTCATACACTTGTTGATCCTGGATGTACATCTGCCGGATTTCAGTGGTTTCGATACGTTTGAATTCATCAAAGAAGAAAAGAAGATACAAATTCCATGTATTTTTGTATCAGCCGATACATCCAAGGATCTGAAGTTTGAAGCATTTGAGGCGAATGCTTATACCTTGATTTCCAAGCCTATAAACAAAGAGATAATTAAATATGCCGTAGAGCAATCACTTGAAAAGTACTATTGGAAATAGATTCTACATTTTTAAGTTTATCATTTCAGGGAAAGGACAATAAACCATGAAGACAAAACCGTTAGGAGAAAAGATTTTGGTAAAGAGATTTGAAGCGGAAGAAAAGACTGCCGGAGGTATTCTGTTGCCGGATGCTGCCAAAGAAAAACCAAAAGAGGGAAAGATTATTGCATTGGGTGATGGAAAATTACTGGACAGTGGACAAAGAGCAAAGTTTCAGGTTAAAAAAGGGGATAAAGTGGTCTTTACATCTTATGCAG
>JBHHYW010000115.1:0-7776 GCA_046757745.1 Candidatus Scalindua sp. | reverse complement strand
CGCTATAAACTTCTCTTCCAAGATAATATCCGGCAAACGGGAGAGGTATCAAGGCGCCCAAACCAATGAAATTGCCTATATATCCCATCCAATCATAATGTGCCCTTTCTTTATCAGTCTTCGACCCCATGAATTTAACAGCGGCATAAGCGCCCACTACAAACCCTCCAAAGGCTACATTGGCGATAAGACGGTGAATATTAACGGGCATCCACAGGAAATTATAGAACGCATGATAAAGACTTGTTACCGTTCCGGTTTCCATATTAATACCGTCCGGCGCCATCATAAAGGTCGCCCAGGAATTGGCCAGCATCATCAAAGCCGTCCCGAAAAAGTTCAGCATTACACCAATTGATATGTGAATCCATTTGCCTTTAGGCGTCTTGGAAAGCAGGTCCCACGAATAGTAGTATGCATAAAGGCAAAATACCTCTCCAAAGAAACAGAGCGCATATATGAACATGAAAGGATGGAAGACATCCGTCATATAGCGCATAAAGGCCGGATAAAGGCCATACAAGGCAAACGCCAGCAGGCCGCCCAATGAGGCCGTAGTGGCAAAAGCCGCAGACAAAAGCTTTGTAAATTCGCGTGCCAAATTGTCAAACCTTATGTCATTGCCCTTTGCTCCAATCATCTCAATAATAATGACAAAGATCGGCACTGCTAATACAAAGGCAGCAAACATGAGATGTAATTCAGAAATTATCCAGACAATCAGCCTGCCGTCAATCCCGAAGAAATTCCTGTAGTCTACAACCTTATAAGGTTCCGGTTCCGGCGCTGCGGCTGATGCTTCTACTGCAACTTCGGTAGCTTTTACCGCTTCAGCATTCTCCTGAGTCATACCTACTCTGGTAGCCAGTAATATAAGAAAAGCGGCTAGAAAAAGCGTTAATACGACCTTCAGTTGTAGCTCTTTGGACGTGAAATTTGCGAAAGGTTTTATGTTATCCATCCTTTATCATGTTATATACTAAAATCGGGTTCCCTGCCCAGTTTGACCGTAGTGTCATTGCATTAAGGATTTCTTCTCTATTTGGTGAATATTACCAAACTGTAACGGAACGGCTTTAGCCTTCCATTTATTCACACATAAGCATGATAATGGAAACCTGAAAGGTTTCCGCTACGTCTTAAACCAATGACATTGCGTTTGACAGTGTGAGTATTCACCCAAACTGGCAAGAACGATAACCTTCATTTCGGAGGCATCCTCGTCCGCCCTGGCGGGAATCCGGTTAAATTCTCATTTTTTGTTTTTCTTTCTTTTTCTTCTCTTCTTTGCCTTCTTTTTCAGTTCAAAATCTGCCTTCGCTTCTCCACCGGCGTTTACGGTAACTTCCTGTGTAGTCTTGCCAAGGGATTCCTGCCATGCCTGAACTGTATAAGTACCGGCAGGCACCCCTTCAAGCTTAAATTTTCCATCTGCGCCTGTAAGAGCATAATATGGATTCGCCTGTACTATCAACCATGAGGTCATCCACTTATGCACATCGCAGGTCATCTTGACCGTCTCAGGAAATTCAAAGGTCTTAGGAAGTTTCCCACCGCCTGCAACGCCCTCGTTAAATGCCGTATTCTTCATAGACCACGAATGAAGGTTATGCATTACATCATCACTGTTAATCAGCTCAATGGTGCTTCCGGGAGGAACCATAGCAACATGAGGAATAAAAACACACCCTTTCTGATCGAGTGACGCAGTTCCCCCTTCAAACTTTTTCCCTTTCGAGATATTTGTAATAGACACGACAACATTCTCTAATGCTCCATCACCAGAAACTATTAGAGCCTCTGATGGAATATCATCATGCCCGCACGTGGCCTGATCTTTGTCTACTTTTAACGTCTTTGCCGCCGGCACATCACCTGCAAGTTTTACAGTGCCCGTTATTGTTCCGCCGTTAGACACATCGCCTTCCTCATACGCAGCCAGAACACCTTTAGAACTACCAAAAAACATAACCAGCGAAAGCATCGCTATCACCAAAAAACATGTATTATTACGATCTGTAAATTTCTTCATTTCTAACGCCCCCTGTATGTGTGTTACTAAAAAATCAACTTGTCTAATATTAAGATAACAAGTACAGTACAATATCTTAAAGAAATTCTGCGTAAAATAAGTAATTTAATCCTACCGCAACTTTAGGATTTCTAACTTAACCGCAAGACAGTAAAACTGCAGCTTATAACAAATAAATTTGAACTTTTCAAATATAATTTGTCTTTATATCTTAGAAAATTCTTAATTCAGCAATCAAGGTCTATCTATTCTTCCTCTTCTTCCGGCTCCGACTCATCTGTCTGTTGTTTAAGCATCTCTTCCGGAAGATTCATCAGTAAGTCCTTTAATGCCACCACCTGTTCCTCCGGAGTCCCAGGGAAAATATCTTGAAATACACCTTCTCTGAAAAATTTAGGCATCTTTGTTCCGGGTTGTATTAACTGAGGATCCAGCAACCAGTCCACAATCCAATCCGGCTTTAATCTTTCCCTTGCCCTGGACAAATCAGGAGCCCAATCTGCAGGCTCACCTTCAGGCGTTATATCACCTCTAACATGGCAGGACGCACAGTTTACATTTTTAGACTTAAATAAATGTTCAGCCATGGTTAAGTATCCAGGTTTTTCATTTTCCTTTTCCTCCAAATACTTTTCTTTAGTCTCAACTATATACTCGTATGGATATTCTTCCTTTTCTAAAGCGGCAAAATACCCGGTTAATATTGTAGCCTCATCTTCAGTCATCTTAAAAGTAGGCATACGAACATCGAGCCATGGTCTCAAGGCCACAGGTTCTTCAAGAAACTCAAAAAGCCACGCAGACTGAACCTTCTTACCTTCTCCATATAAAACAGGAGGAGTAAATACCTTGGCCTCTTCAGCAACTCTTCCTTCTACCTCTACATGATAATCTATAATAAACTCACCAATATCTCCACCTTTCGACCTGGACATGCTCTTTATATCTTCATTTGCTATCTGTACAGTTTCGCCAGCATTCCGTCCCAGTCCTTCATTATCCTCCCATAACTGAAAATAGAGGTTTTCTTCCTCCTCAAGCTTAACCATTCCTTTTGCTACCACTCCGCTTTTAAGGATTAACGTATCTATACTAAACTGATGGCATCCCATACAATTAAATTTATCGATTACTCTTTTGCCCTTTACCAATGATTTCTTTTCACCTTCTAATTTGGCGATATAACTCTCCGGCAACTCCCCTTCTCTCATTCCTGTCAGCAGTATCAACAATGATTTTATCTCATCCTCAGATAAATTGAAGTTGGGCATCCTTAATTTATCTTCCGGTCTCTTATATCTTCCTTCATCAAACTGTCTTGGATCCGTTAATTTTGCTCTTAACCACGCACGCCTTGCCTCTCCAATATTCTCATGCGAACTTTCAAGCCCAACTCCGTGAAGTAACTCTTTCTCTAACGAACCAAAATCAAACAAATGTATATGCTTGGAGCCTATCTCAGAAAGTTCCACGCCTATCTTGGTTTTTCCTTCCATACCCTGTATCTTATGACAACCAAAACAACCATACCTGTTTATCAAATCCTTTCCCCTGCTGGCGGTTTTCTCATCAGTTAACCACTCTTCACTTGATAAGACTTCGAGATATCCACTTTTCAAACTCTTCAGAAATGCGGCTACATACTTTGCATCTTCCTCGTCAAGTCTTAAATCAGGCATCCTCGTCCTGGGCTGGTGTTTTTTGGGTTTCAACAACCAGCTGACCAGGTATTCATAGTTAATCTTTTCACCAATCCTGGCAAGATTAGGACCGTGAATCATTCCATCCTCCTCTATATCACTATGGCACGCCAAGCATCCTACACTCTCGAATATAAACGCACCCTCTTCTACAGTTTCTTCGTCAAATTCTTCCGGCTCATCAGGTTCATATCCTTCAGAATTCTGCCAGAGATAAGATGTTATAGCCATAGCATCATCCTCACTCAGCTTAAAATCAGGCATCCTTGTGCTTGGTCTAAAATGCTTAGGCCCTTTTAACCACGAAACCAACCATCCCGGATTAACCTTACTGCTTATCTCGATTAAATCAGGCCCTATCATCCTGTTTTTATCTTTATCAAATCCTCCCGTCTTATGACAACCATAACAGGCCAACTCTTCAAACAACTTTATTCCCTTCCAAATATCTTCACCACCTACCAATTCTTCATCCTTATCATGACATTTTATACATGAAGATTGCGCCATCTTACCTTTAAGCATTGGTTCCAGCCAGTACTCCACTTCCCCATGCGCCTTTTTCGCGCTTGTCGTTGCCCTCGCCTGCCCATCATGGCACAGCACACAACCAAATTTCTCTGGCGGATGATTACCAAGATACACTTCCCGCCTCGGATGGCGTGCATAAGGCTGCTCCTCTGAAATACTCTCTCTCTTATTTATACCAACGTGGCAAGACATACACCTGTCGACCTCGTTCAACTCCTCAAGACGTACCTGATATACCTGCAACTGCGGGCGTCTCGCCTCTAATTTCTCCATGCCCTCTTTATATTTAAGCATATTGCTGGAATGTAACTCCAATTCTTCTGTGTACTTTATAATATTACTTTTATATCCGTCCAATTTCACTTGCAGCTCAGTTCTTTTCCCCTCGATACGCTTTATCTTTTCAGCTAATTTCTTGCTCTTGTCATCCAGTTTTAATACATTTCTCCTCGACCCCTCTCTCTTACGCCTGCCATGCAGGTATTTGTACTTGCCATACAGGTATTCTTCCTCCAACATTTTATTACGTATGACTATTGATTCAAATCTTAATGGCGCCAATTCATCCTTATCCAGAGCACGCAATTCATCTAAAGCTTTCTTATATTCGGCTTGTATCTGCGGCTTCCCAAACTCCTTCTTTGCCTTATCCAGTTTTCTTTCAATCGCCTTGTATTTATCCTGTTCCTCCTGCTGCTCGAAAGCCAGCACAGCATCATCATATTTCTTTTTTGCATTGTCATATTCCAGTTCATAAAAATGAGCCTGATACTCCTTCCACGGCCTTTTACCTGCAACTTCATTCCATAATGCCCATACGTTTGTAACGGCAAGAATAAAACTCAACAATACGTACAAACCAACATATGACTTTTCTTCTTCTTTCATAATAAAAAAGCCCTCAATCTAACGGAATAATGAACCGATATAACATAAATTGATGTATGCACTTTGGATTTTATTAATTATGTAAAAACATCCTTAAATCTTTCACATAGATATACCTCTGTATTTTTTATGTATAATTATCAGAAGCTCATTAAAATACAATTTTGGCTCAATAACACGCCGTCATAGATCACTTCTATACAGATTGAAGTGTATATGTGATTTCGCAACTATAATGCCAAAATCGGAAAGGTATTAAAATTGTCATCTTGTTTTCTGTAAGTACAGCTAAATACAAATAGATATAGACATTATCAATTAATAATTTATTTGAAATTTAATCCTGACAGATTTCACATTTGACAAAATGTCAATTGTGACTTTGCCACTCAAAACTTTTGAAGACACAATGTCAAAAGGCAAATCAAGACAATTTTGTCTAATCAATAACATATACACTGCGCCATCTTAAAAACATGGCTTAGCATATGTAATATCTAATGTTGAATGTCTTAATATGGTAAACAATTTATGTACATTTTATTAAAGAACCGCTCTTACTGCAATATCTTACTGCAATTTTCACTTGCAATTAAATAAAACTTGATTTATCTTGTTGTCTATAAACCTAACTTGAACGACTCGTAATTATAATATTGAGGAATTGAAGGATTAATGAATTCCTGAATACTTCAATTCCTAAATTCTTAATTTTTTGCAGTGCTATGCTCAGCTTTGCCAGAATTGATTAAAAAAATTTAAGACATTAAAATGAACTTCATACCTCACGTAATTTCCTGGAATATCACGAAAGCATGTAATCTATTATGCTCTCACTGTTATCTGCCAACAAATAACATTCGACAACTCGACCCATCTAATGAATTCATCAGGGAAGACACAAACCCATTAGAAGAAATTCTAAACCATAGTACCCCCAAATTTGACCATGTACAATGTGCAACACAATACACTGGCGATGAATTGGATACTGTCGCTGCACTTAAGGTAATAGACGAGATTGCCGAACTAAATTCAAACTTAATTCTCATTTTGACAGGCGGTGAACCGCTTTTACGAAAAGATATTTTTGATTTATCCAGTCATGCCGCACGGAAAGGGATGATGGTACTTTTGGGCACCAACGCCTGCCTCATTAATGACGATGTTGCTAAGAAATTAAAAGACAATGGTTTCTCAGGTATAGGTATAAGCCTTGACTCTACACACCCTGATGTTCACGACTCAATCAGAGGCATGAATGGTTCATGGGAGAGTACAATCGAAGGAATGAAAGCGTGTAAAAGACAAGGGTTGGAGATACAGATACAAACCACAGTATTCAGAAAAAACTACGATGAAATTCCGGAATTAGTTGCATTTGCGAATAAAATGGGAGCAAGGGTCTTTAATCTTTTCTTCCTCGTCTGCACAGGAAGAGGCCAGGATATAACCGATATCACCTCAAAACAATATGAAGACGCTCTGAAACAAATTTACAAACTCCATAATCAGTACGAGGGAACGATGCTGGTCAGCGCAAAATGCGCACCACATTATAGAAGGATAGCATATGAGATTAATCCCGAGTCGGCATTAGTAAAATACTATTCTGGCGGATGCCCCGCAGGAACCAATTACTGCAGGATTACACCGGAGGGAAACGTTACTCCATGCCCGTATATGGATACATCCTGCGGAACTTTAAAGGAACAAAGCTTCTCAGAGATCTGGAACAATTCCCGTATATTAAAAGAGTTGAGAGAATCAGAACTTAAAGGCCGGTGCGGTGAATGTGAGTTTGAGTCAATGTGCAAGGGCTGCCGAGCAAGAGCTTATGTTACAACAGGTGATCAAATGGCCGAGGATTCATGGTGCGATTATGAACCCGGAAGATATGGAGGAAAGAAACTGACTTTCAAAGAGGAGAACACATTTGGTTTAGACAAAGGATTTGAACTTTCATGGAGTGAAGACGCAAAGAAAAGGCTGGGCAAGGCGCCCTCCTTTGGAAAAGGAATGGTAATAAAACGAGTAGAACAATATGCAAGGGAAAAAGGATGCCCTGAGATTACACCAGACATAATGAAGGAAGCAAAAGAGCAAATGGCAGTAGACAAGAAGGCGATGTTTCCCTTTATGAACCTGCTGAAAAAGAAATCTGCCAAAAACGGAAGGATCGAGTGGGCGACAGAGGCGTTGAAACGTGTGAAAAATGCCCCTGATTTTGTAAGACCCGGAATTTATAAGCTTATGGAAAAGCGTGCAAAGGAAAAAGGATACAAGGTAATAACCTCAGCATTCCTGTCGGAGATAAGGGATGAATCTATGCAGTTCGCATCCGGGAGGATGAATAAGCTGGGGTTTGACGAACTCGATATGGAAGCATTTAATATGGCAAAGGCAAAAACAAAGAACAAAAAGAAAAAAGAGGTCATCGACAATATCAAGGATTTTCTTGCTGAAAGGAATGTTAAAAACACAAAAATTATTAACAAGTTCCAGAAATACCTGTCGACTGAAACAGAAGACACAAATTAACACATATTTGCACAAATTTACCGAAATTCCTATACGATCAAATTAAAGAAAACAATATAACCAAATATTCAAACGATTGTCCTC
>JBHHYW010000114.1:0-7786 GCA_046757745.1 Candidatus Scalindua sp. | reverse complement strand
AAGATCAAGATGATCTACATCGACCCCCCTTATAATACCGGCAATGACACCTTTATCTATCCCGATAAATTTTCCGAGACTAAAGAGGAATATTTAAACAGGATCGGCGACAAAGATGAGACAGGTTTTATGACCCGCGAAGGGCTGTTCAGAAAAAACAGCAGAGACAGCGGACATTATCACTCCAACTGGCTTTCGATGATGTACCCCAGGTTGTTCCTGGCAAGGAATTTATTGAGGGATGATGGAGTGATTTTTGTTTCGATTGATGATAATGAAGTACAGAATTTACGGCTTTTACTAAATGAAATATTTGGGGAAGAAAATTTTATAACACAATTGATTTGGAAAAGTAGACAAATTGTCGACAGCCGTGCTCAAAACGGAGTTTCTAATGACCATGAATATGTAATAGTTTATTCAAAATCGTCAAATACAAAACTAAAGGGAAAAGAAATAGACAAATCTAAGTATACCAATCCCGACAATGACAGTCGTGGGCCATGGATGTCAAATAGCATACTCGGATTAGCGACAAAAAGCCAGAGGCCGAACTTACATTATTCTATTGAAAATCCAAAAACAAATATTGAGTATATGTGCCCGCCAGAAAGTGGTTGGAGATATTCAAAAGAAACAATGGCTGAAAAAATTAAGGATGGAAGAATTGTATTTCCTAAAAAAGACGATGGAAGACCAAGAGAAAAAAAATACTTATCAGAGTTGGAAGGTGAGTATACAAATTTTTCATCAATAATTGATTTTAAAACTGGTTATACATTACATGGTACCAGAGAAGTTCGCGACATATTTAATGACAACATATTCCCTTTTCCAAAGCCAGTTAGTCTTTTGAAATTATTGATTGAACAAGGGACACAAATTCAAGACTCTATTGTTCTTGATTTCTTTCCTGGTTCATGTACTACCGCCCAAGCCGTCTTAGATTTAAACAAAGAAGACGGTGGCAACCGCAAGTTTATCTGTGTCCAACTCCCTGAAAAATGCGATGAAAATTCGGAAGCCTTTAAGGCGGGTTACAAAACTATTGCCGATATCGGCAAGGAACGTATCCGACGTGTAATAAAGAAGATCAGGAAAGAACAAGACGGAAGGCTGGACCTGGACGGAGCCATAAGCAAACAGGATTCAGGCTTCAAGGTTTTCAAACTCCAACAATCCAACTTCAAGATATGGCGCACCGGGATTAAGGATGAAGAACAGCTTGTTAAACAGTTGCAAAAACACCTGGAACCACTTGATGAACATGCCAAAATAGAGAATGTTTTATATGAGCTGCTTCTCAAATCCGGCAAACCCCTTACTTCGAAAATCATCAAGAAAAACGGATATTTTCTGGTAAATGACAACGAGCTTGCCCTGATCCTGGAAAAAGTCAATGAAAAGATTATCAAAAATGTTATAACTGCAAAACCGGAAAAGGTTATCACTCTTGACCGCTTATTTAATAACAACGACCGGTTAAAGACCAATACCGCATTGCAGATGAAAGATGCGGAGATCGATTTCAGGGTGGTATGAATATGGAAGAGAAAAAAAACATATTTAAAAACGGTTCTGTCTGGCTGCAAGCCGACTTTCACCTGCATACTAAAGCTGACAAAGAGTTTATATATGACGGCAAGGAGAATGATTTTGTTATAACTTACATGAGGCAGTTAAAACAAAATGGAATCGGAGTGGGTCTAATTGCCAATCATAATAAATTTGATTTAGACGAGTATAAAGCCCTTCGTAGAAGTTGTCTTAGAGAAAATATTTACTTAATTCCCGGTGTAGAGCTTTCTGTTGATGATGGTTCAAATGGAATCCATGCTTTAATAGCATTTGAATTTGAGACCTGGATAAAAAACAGTGATAATTTCATAGAACAGTTTTTAAGCTCGGCCTTTGAAGGAACTGCCAATCGAGAAAACAGCAATACCAAATGTAAATATAACCTTTCTGACTTATTCAAGAAACTTGAAGAGCACCGGAAAGAAGGTCGTGACTCCTTTATTGTAATGGCACATGTAGAACAAGATTGTGGATTTTGTAAGGAATTAGACGGTGGTAGAATCAGGCATATAGTGTCAGATAATCTTTTTAAGAAGAATGTTTTAGGATTTCAAAAGGTAAGAACTATAAACCTAATCAATAATCTAAAAACCTGGTTTAAAGACGAGAAATTCCTTCCCGCATTTCTTGAAGGGTCAGATTGTAAGAATATTAATGAAATAGGACTTTGCGGTACTCAAGCTGATGAAAAAGGAAACAGTATTGAGAAAGCGTCTTTTATAAAAATTGGTGATTTCAGTTTTGAGGCTATAAAATACGCATTAACCGACAAAATTAACCGTATCTCGAATGATAAAGAACCAACATTTGATAATGCCTATATTAAGTCAATTTCATTTGAAGGAGGCCTGCTCGACACACAAGAAATAAGCTTTTCACCCGAACTTAATAATTTTATTGGTATCAGAGGAAGCGGGAAATCTTCTATTATTGAAATTTTACGATACACATTGGGTATATCTCTTGGCAACCAGGCAAGTGACAGAGACTATAAAAATGGTTTAATAGAGCACGTACTTAAGAGCGGAGCAAAGGTTGTTGTGACTATTGTAAACGAGCATAAAAAAGAGTATTTAATTGAAAAAGTTTATGGACAGAAAGAGGACATCTACGAGAATGGAACCAGAAAAGATGTTACAATAGACGCTATTTTTAGAAAACCTGTATATTTCGGGCAGAAAGACCTCTCTAATAAGGATATTGATTTTGAAGCAGATTTAGTAAAAAAGCTTGTCGGTAATCGTTTAGATGAAATTCAAACACGGATAACCAGAAAGATATATGAAATAGAAGATATTATCACTATTTTTAAAAAACTGGAAAATCTCGAAGAATTAAAGAAAGAAACGAATGAAAAAATTAACGATGCTGAAGAAAAACTTAAGATTTTTAAAGAAAAAGGAGTTAAAGACAAGCTGAGACAGCAAAGCAACTTTGATTCTGATATCTCTACAATGGAAGAAATTGGAAAAGGTTTAGATGGATTTAATTCTGGCCTTAAATCACTAATCGAAAATAACGAAGGCTTCTTTAAGAAGACTACTTTCAAATCAGAAGAAAACAAGGAAATATTTAATGAAGCCGAGAAATTATTTAAAACCATAAAGACTGAATTTGAGCAACTAAGTGATATAGAGAAGAAGGCAGCAAATTTAATAATCATTTTTGCAGATCTCATAAAGAAACTAAAGGACAAGAAAGAAGGACTTAAAGAGGAATTTGCAAAAATAAAAAGAGACATTAACATACCTAACATTAACCCTGATGACTTCCTTAGACTTAACAGACAGATTGAAGTATCAAAATTAAAATTGATAGAAATTGAGAAGTCAGAAAAGAAAAGAAATGAGCATATAGATTCACTTAACAATAAAATATCAGAATTGAATCATCTATGGCGTGAGAAGTATATGATATTAGAGAAAGAGGTTCAGAGAATCAATAAATACAAAAGCTCTCTTTCAATCTCTGTTGAATACAAAGGCAGAACTGATAGTTTTATTGAAAAAATGAAGCAGACGTTCAAAGGAAGTGGAATCAGGGATACTGCCTACCAAAATATTCAATCAGATTACAAAGATTTTATTGAAATATACAGGGACAAGGATAAATTAAATAACATTCTGAATGGCAACCAGCTTGCTGAATTCAACAGGAGATTTACTGAAAATCTTTTTGAATTACTTACTTTTCAGGTAGACAATAAATTTACAATTAAGTATAACAACAAACCGTTAAAAGACCACTCTCTCGGCCAAAGGGCAACAGCTCTAATTCTTTTTCTTCTTGCTCAAAAGGAAACTGACGTCTTAATAATTGACCAACCGGAAGACGATTTGGACAATCAAACTATTTATGAAGATGTTATAAAAGAAATTAAATCCTTAAAAGGTAAGATGCAGTTTATCTTTGCCACACACAATGCAAACATACCTGTGCTTGGCGACAGTGAAAAAATAATCTCATGTAAATATTCCGAATCAAAGATTGATGTGCATGATGGTACTATAGACAACCATGCAACACAAAAACAAATAGTATCAATAATGGAGGGCGGAGAAGAAGCTTTTAATCGAAGAAAGAACATTTATGAATTGTGGAGTACGAAAAGATGAACGCAATTGAACTGCTCGACATAATAAATACCGGTGAAACAAGCCGAGTGCAATTTAAAAAACAAATAACCTCTGCCGATTCTTTAGCTGCCGATATGGTAGCTATGTCAAATTCGCTGGGGGGTATGATAATAGTTGGCGTAGATGACAAAACCGGAGACATTTTAGGCTTAACATACGAAGAGTTGCAGGAAACAGGAATCCTTGCCGCAAATGTTGCTACAAACAATGTGATTCCGCTTATCTATATTGAAACAGAGGTTATTGTAGTAGAAAAAGCAAATGGCAAAAGAAATATTCTTATCTTACATATTAAAGAAGGAATAAGTAAGCCTTATAAAGATAAACACCTGATTGTTTGGACAAAACAGGGTTCGGATAAACGCAAAGTAACAGATAATTTTGAATTATTAAGGCTTTTTCAAAGCAGCGGCAATTTGTTTGCGGATGAAATGGAAGTGCCCAATACTACAATACGTGATGTTGATATTGACAAATTACAGAAATATACTCAAAATGCTTTGGATAAATCGATTGAAGAAACCGGTCTGAAAATCGAACAGATTTTAAGAAACATTAGCGTAATGAGAAACGACCGATTAACATTAGCCGGTCTTCTATTTTTTGGCGTAAATCCGCAAAAATATAAACCCGCATTTTGTATAAAAGCCGTCTCACTCTTTGGAAATACAATTGACGGAACTGAATACAGAGACAGCAAGGATATTACAGGCACAATTCCAGAATTGTTTGAAAAAGGGATGGAGTTCTTTTCCTGTAATTTAAAGCATACTCAACAGGGGCAAAATTTTAGTTCATTGGGGATTATGGAAATTTCAAGAATTGCTCTGGAAGAAGTTTTACAAAATGCGCTGGTTCATCGTGACTATCTCAAGAATGCCCCGATAAGAGCAATGATATTTGACAATAGAGTCGAGATCATTAGTCCTGGCGCACTACCGAATCGCCTTACTGTAGAGAATATTAAAGCAGGGAATTCAGTTGTAAGAAATAACCTTTTAGTGTCCTATTGCGTAAAAACAATGCCATACAGAGGCTTCGGTTCCGGCATTAAAAGGGCTATTAAAGAGCAGCCGAATATTGAGTTCTTTAATGACATAGATGGCGAACAATTCACAGTTACAATACCACGGTCAGAAACTGATCATTGAAATTTGACGTGAAGACTTCAATAAATAGTACATTGGTGAAAAATAAGTATAAAGCAGTTAGAAATACAAAACAAAATAGGAGTTCGTAACAGATGAAATTGGATACACCTTTAGAAAAAGCAGTTAAAATGATCATTCAATTATCTGATCCTGATAAAATTATCCTTTTTGGTTCCCGTGCGGGGGAAGATTATAAGGATGAAAGCGATTATGATTTACTGGTACTAAAAAAGGGATTGAAAGATCAACGCCAATTGGTTCAAGAGATATATTTAAACTTCAAACATATTGGCGCGCCTGTTGATGTAATTGCGGTTGATATTGACAGGTTTGAAGAGTTAAAGGATGATCCCTATATGATATATAACGAAGCGTTTCTACACGGAAATCTAATATATGAAAAATCTCGATAAGGTATACGAAAATATGTTTAAGGATGCGTTAGAGATTGCGGAAGCAGTAGTACCGTGGGTAGAAACAAAGTTGAAGATAGCTCATATTCCAAGGCCGGAGGGGGAATAATTGAAATTCCACTTCGATCCAAACCAGCCATATCAGCTTGACGCAATCAACTCAGTTATAAGTATTTTTGAGGGCCAACCCTTAGAACATGGTGATCTCAGCTTTACGATTGATAATAAAAGCTACCCTCTTCTGCCACAGGTGGAAGGAGTTGGAAACTGTCTGACATTGAGCGAGGAACAGTTACTTGAAAATGTCAAATCCGTTCAGGATAATAATGAACTTCCTGTTGCCGCCGCCCTTGACGGGATGAATTTTTCCGTAGAAATGGAAACAGGCACAGGCAAAACCTATGTTTATCTGAGGACAATCTATGAATTAAATAAAAACTATGGATTTAAGAAGTTTGTTATTGTAGTACCGTCCATAGCTATCCGTGAAGGTGTGCTGAAGAATCTTGAGATTACGTTCGATCATTTTCAAAATCTCTACGATAAAACCCCTGCTAATTTTGAAGTATACGATTCAAGGCGCGTTTCCAACCTGCGGAACTTCTGTGTAAGCAACGCCATTCAGATACTTGTTATCAATATTGATTCCTTTGCCAAGGATGAAAACGTCATAAACAATCCTAATGATAAACTGACAGGAAAGAGGCCGATAGAGTTCATTCAGGCTACATCACCTGTTGTGATTGTTGACGAACCACAGAATATGGAGACAGAAATAAGGAAAAGTGCGGTAAGAAATCTAAACCCACTCTGTACTTTACGCTATTCCGCCACCCATATTAACAGATACAATATGGTATACAGCCTCGATCCGGTAAAGGCATATGACCTTGGCCTTGTCAAGCAGATAGAGGTAGACTCGATCGTCACGGAAAACGATTTTAACAAGGCTCTGGTCGGTCTTGAAAAAACTAATGCCACAAAAAACCGTACTTCCGCAAAAGTCAAGATTGATGTAAATACAAAAGATGGAGTAAAGCGGAAGGCAGTTACAGTAAAAGTAGGTGATGATTTATACGAGCTTTCAAACAAAAGGGAGATTTATAAGAACGGTTATATTGTAAATGGAATTGACGTGGGCGACGGATTTATCGAACTTTCCAACGGTGAAACTATTTCTTTAGGGGATACTATAGGTGGCCTTAATGATGATGTAATGAAGGTGCAAATAAGAAAGACCGTTGAAGAACATTTCCTGAAAGAGAAAAAGTTTAAGAACAAAGGAATAAAGGTGCTGTCTCTCTTTTTTGTCGATCGTGTCGCGAATTACCGTGCTTATAATTCTGACGGCAGGCCGCTGAAAGGCAAGTTTGCCGAGTGGTTCGAAAATGCTTATAGTGAAGTTGCGAAAAAATCAGTTTATAAAGGCATAATCCCATTTGAAGCAGAGGAAGTGCATAACGGATATTTCTCTCAGGATAAAAAGGGGAAATGGAAGGATACCAAAGGTAATACTCAGGCTGATGATGATACATTTAAGCTTATTATGAAAAACAAAGAGAGGCTTCTGGACACAGATGAGCCTCTTCGTTTTATATTCACTCATTCCGCTCTGCGAGAAGGCTGGGACAGCCCGAATGTCTTTCAAATATGTACGCTGAACGAAACACAATCTGAACTGAAGAAAAGGCAGGAGATAGGACGCGGGCTAAGGTTAAGTGTTAATCAGGAGGGTAATCGCATACAGGATACAAGCATTAATCTTCTTACAGTCATTGCCAATGAGGCTTATGAAGATTTTGCTAAACAGTTACAAAGCGAGATTGAAGAGGATTGCGGCGTCTCATTCAAAGGTCGTATTAAGAATAAGCGGAAGAGAAAGATGGTAAAATATCGCAAGGGGTTTGAGCTTGATGACAAATTCAAGGAGATATGGGATAGAATCAACCATAAAACAACTTACAGAGTAGAATACGGCACTCCTGAATTAATTCGAAAAGCGGCAAAA
>JBHHYW010000113.1:0-7802 GCA_046757745.1 Candidatus Scalindua sp. | reverse complement strand
CTTTTTTTTCCTTTTTTGCTGTTTAATTTTTCAAAGAGCTAAACTAATACGAAATTTTTAATTAACTAAATGGTATGTAAAAACTCCATTTCAACCCGTGTTTCCACAACTAGAAAAGGCCCTTTAAAACATCTTCACTGACGTCTTAAAGAGCCTTTTAGTTATCATCACTTTAATAGCTTATTTAGTCGGAGCAAAAGCTCTAACAACATTTACAAGCTTCTGAATAGCATCTTCTGAAACTCTTCCTCTGCACTGTGTACAACCTTTATCATTAGCTTCAAGAAATTTAACCATCTGTTCATCTGTAACGGAAGCTTGCCACTTCGGGTCTGAAAAATCTGGAACTCCTCTTTTTCTGCCTTCTGATGTTCCCTTACCACCATTACCGTGGCAATATACACAAGTTTCCATTGTACCGAATGAACCCTGAATAGCACCGGTCGCAAAAACAAAATAATAGCTCTTTTCCGGATTTCCAATCAAGTCATCCAGTTCATCTGCCTGACTGGTAAAACTTAAAGCAAAACAGGATACAGCAACAATTGTTAAAATACACAAAAAATTCATTTTCTTCATTTATAAATACCCCCTAAAATCATAACGGTTCCAAATTTTATCTAATATTGAGTGACATATTAAACCCTTAAAAACAGTTACTTACGGTCTCAAACGCATCTCTGTACGGTATACCTTATGGCATGCTTTACACGAAAGATACAGAAACCTTAAGGAATGTCCTACTGACTCAACAGCGCCTTCACCAGCTTTACTGGCAGCCTCTTTTATATCTGCAAGGTGTCCGGATACCAGTTTAGTTATCGCTGCGTGATTTTTGTCATTATGAGTTCGCTGTCCTTCATTCTCAAGCATTGTAGCTGCAGCCTCTGCAACGCCTTTATAGTCATAAGGATTAAATTCGTCACCAGGGAGCAGACCGTCATTCATCTTAATCTTTATGTATAAGCCTATCTGCTTCTTGCAAACATCCTGATCTGACGCATATCCGACAGTTGTACCTGCCATAAACATTGCTACTACGATTAAGCCTGCTACAAAGAAATTTTTTCCCTTCATTTTACTCATGCCTCCTTAAATTAAAAAAAATAAGCTCCTTTCAGTGGTTAGCCAAAGAGTAAAGCCTTGGTCTGTGTGTGTATAAAACAAACCTTGTAAAGTTCTACATAATAACTATTTTAGAATATAAAACTCCACCCCCCTTTCCTTTGTGAATACATAAAGATGTACTATATATTATTAAACTAATTCCTCCAAACCGGGCTAAATATATCATCGTGCAGGGACAGAGTCAAGTAAAAACTCTTACTAAATAACTAACAGCCATTTCATAGGTTTATGGTGCAGGAGGCTTCTCCGTATGCAGTTTCTTGTACAAATTTGGATATATGTGGATATCTAAATGCTTGTGACATTTGGCGCAAGTTTGTCTTAAACGTCTCACCTGCCATTGTTGATCCTCAAGAGACCCGTCTTTATCCTTATTTTTAGCTATTTCGGCCATCTTTTTCGCTTCTACCTGCATAATTTTCATCTGTTCTTCATAAGTCCAATCATCCGGTTTTGCAAATTTGATTCTTACTTTCTTTGTAATTTTTGCAATTTTTTCTCCCGCTTCCAGGATAATCTTCCATTGTTTCTTCTTATATTTGTAATAACCGGACATCGCCTCTACTGCTTTGTAACTCTTGTCAATTTCCTCCATCATCTTTGCCAGCTCGCTCTTTTCCTTTTCTGGCGGTTCTTCACCCATAAGTTGATCAGAACTTTCTATCTGCTCTGCTGGTATATATTTATCCGAAGCTCCAACGTTGATTTCATGTTGGAAAATGATGATAGAAAAAATGCATACAGCCACTAAAAACTTGTACATAGTATTATCCTCTCTTATTAAAAAGCATATAATAAATCGTTACGCAGAAAACATGCCGATTTCTTTTGTTAAAGCAACAAAATATAAGATGTTGCAACTAAACATCTTATCAAGTGCAAATACAAAAATTGTCAATATTATAACAAAAGTATGGCTAAATTCAACCGATATGTTGAAGCAAAATCGCCAAATCTATAAATTTCTTGCAAATATTTTCACCCAGCAATATAATCCCTTAAACTTTCATTAAAATAAGCATATACTTAATTATGAAGTGGTCGCAGACATTTATACCAACTTTAAAAGAGAACCCATGTGACGCTGAAGTGGACAGTCATAAACTGATGATACGATCCGGTATGATCAGGAAATTGTCCGCCGGAGTCTATTCATACCTGCCTCTCGGGACCAGGATTTTAAACAAAGTAGTCAATATTATCAGGGATGAAATGGACAAATCAGGTGCAATTGAACTAATCCTACCAGCATTACAACCATTGACACTCCTTGAACTTAGCGGAAGAATTAATGCTTTTGGTGATGACTTGTTGCGAATGAAAGACCGTCACAAAAGAGATATAGCATTAAGCCCCACTCACGAGGAAGTTATTACCGATTTAGTAAAGAATGAAGTTAGTTCCTATAAACAACTGCCATTAATTCTTTATCAGATACAAACAAAATTCAGAGATGAGGCCAGGCCGAGGTTTGGTGTTTTGCGAAGCAAAGAATTTTTAATGAAAGATGCTTACAGCTTTGACGTAGACATTGATGGACTGAATAAGAGTTATCTGAAAATGTATGATACTTATTGTCGAATATTCGAGCGATGTAAATTAGATTATTTAGCAGTAGAAGCTGACTCTGGCGCTATGGGAGGTGATGTTTCACACGAATTTATGGTTCCTAATGAAAAAGGGGAGGATGTAATAGTCAAATGCAGGAGATGTGATTATAGCGCAAATATTGAGAAGGCCGAGCCATCTCCCCTTGAATCCAAGAACGAAGCTATACTTGAGCAAATGAAAGAGGTTTCTACACCTGAGATGGCTACAATAAAAGAGGTAAGTAGCTTTCTCGGTATTGAACCAGATAAAATGGTCAAAACCCTGATTTACACATATAACGATAAAGATATAGCCGTTCTCGTACGTGGAGATCATGATGTAAATGAATCTAAATTGGCAAAGGTGATATCTGTCGGTGAAATAACTCTGGCAGATGAAAATACGGTTGTTAAGCTGACAAATGCCCCAGTGGGCTTTGCAGGCCCTATTGGATTAAAGACTCAAGTCATTGCAGATCAGGCAGTCTTGATGGTGAAGAATTGCGTTGTGGGAGGTAACAGGGCGGATACCCACATAATTAATGCAAATCGAGAGCGGGATTTCAAAATAGATAAGGTTGCTGATATTCGATATGTCACAGAAGACGACAGATGTCCTAAATGTAATGATGCGCTCAACATTTCTCACGGAATCGAGATGGGACATGTCTTTAAGCTGGGGACACGGTACAGTGACTCGCTTGGCGCAAAGTTTCTTGACAGTAATGGAAAGGAACAACCTATAATAATGGGGTCTTATGGTATTGGCGTCAACAGGATTCTGGCAGCAACTATTGAAAAATCTCATGATTCAAACGGCATAATCTGGCCATTACCACTAGCGCCTTATGAGGTACTGGTAGTGCCTATAAACATTAAAGATGAAAATATTATAAATATTGCCGCAAAGATATATGACGAACTATGCGAAGGAGGGATTGACGCACTGCTTGACGATAGAGACCAGAGGCCAGGTTTTAAATTTAAGGATGCTGATCTCATAGGAATACCAATAAGAATAACAGTCGGCAAAAGGTTTAAGGAAAGCGGCGAACTTGAGATCAAGTTGAGGTCTAAAGACGAAATACATTATACAAAGTCCGAAAACATAATTGCTGAAATCAGAAACTTCATGGATTCCCTGAAATAAACTTTGTAGTTTAAGAATGGTGACATGGCTGATATTAACTGCCCCAAACCGGTAAAACTATTCGTAGGTATTCTTTCCAGTGATAATTCACTTTTAGAGGAAGTAGAAAATTCACTGATAAATCGTCTTGGTACAGTTGACATCAGAAGTGAAATCTTCCCATTCGATTTCACAGAATACTACAAAAAAGATATGGGCATTAATATCTCAAGGCAGTTTATAAGCTTCAAGAAACTCATAAACCCGGAGGAACTTTCTGCCATTAAGATATGGACAAATAAATTAGAGGATGAGATCAAACGTAACAAGAAGTCTGATGTTACAAGGCCAATCAACCTGGACCCTGGATATCTGACACATTGCAATCTAATACTTGCCTCTACAAAGGATTATTATCATAGGATTCATCTCCAAAATGGTATTTATGCGGAGGTTACACTGTTTTATCAGCAGGAAGTTTTCAAGGATCTGCCTTGGACATATCCTGATTTTCAAACAGAGGAATATAAAAACTTTTTTTTAAGGGTAAGGACTCTGTATGCAAAGGACATTAGCAATAATTAAGCCTGACGCTGTTCAGCGACGATTAATTGGCAAAATAATCAGCAGGTTTGAAGAGAAAGGATTGGAAATAATAGCTTTGAAAATTACCATTATCTCCGAAGGTCTGGCAAGGAAGAACTATACTGTTCATGAAGGTAAGGTATATTTTGAAAAGCTTGTAAAATTCATGACTTCCGGGCCTGTAGTGGTGTTAGTATTGAGAGGAAAGAATGCAATCGGAGTTACCAGAAAACTGATGGGCTCCACTGCAGGGCATGAGGCAGATCCAGGTACAATAAGAGGTGACTATGCAATGAGTGGCCGTTTCAACCTCATACATAGCTCAGACTCAGTTGAGTCTGCAGAGAGAGAAATTACTCTTTTCTTTGAAAATGAAAATATTCTGGATTACGAACAATCAGACTTGAAATGGATTTACGACATATCAGGTAACCTGCCTGGCGAGAATTTCTTTTGAAAACTCACCCGCAAATACGCCCTAATTTATTTACTATTTTCCCCTCTTTTTACATTGTGCGAGCGCCTTCTCCACGGTTAATTTGGAGGGTGCGGCGAACTACTCTATTAAATGCAATCTAAATCATTCATATTAAAAACAATCCTTATCGTTCTTCTCATCCCTGTCGGTTGTGCTACACAACAAGCCATACCTTACGTCTATGATAAACTAATAGGCAAACAAGCAATTGATCTCAGCAAGGTTCAGACTCTTACATTTCCACAGGTAAAAGAAACTATACTTTCAGAAGGCTTAGCTTTTACCAGCTTGAAGGCAAAAGCCGGCATAACAATAACAAATCCTGAGATCAATGGAGAGTTCAAGTGTAAGGGAGTTGTAAGATTCCAAAAACATGGAAAGATCAGAGTGATCGGTTCCAAGCTTGCAAGGACAGTATTTGATATGATTTCAGATGGAGAGAACTACTGGTTCTACCTGCCGAAGGAGAAAGTAGTTTATAAAGGGAAATGCAATGTAATGCGAAAGACAAATACTAATGCATACATATTCCCCGATGATATAACCGCCCTCCTAGAATATGACAGGTTGTTTGAAAGACGACAAGCCTATATGGAGACATGGCCGACTTTCTGGCTTATTCACATATTAGACGGGAAAGGTGAAGAGATTGTGCCTTATGGCAGGTTAAGTGTGGACAGGATTGATAACACCGTAGCTGAACTTACGATGTTTAAACCTGATAGTTTTGTCAGGGTACAGGCATCTTTCCATGATTATACAGAAATAAACGGCCAGTCTATTCCTAAAGTAATTCAGATTCATTGGCCGGACACAAGAACTACCTTAACCTTAAACCTGAACAATATTAGTATAAACGAACCTCTTAAACCTGAAATATTCCAATTCAAAAGACCAAAAAGAGCCGAGATTATTGAAATAAATTAGTTCACTACATTCACTAATTTATGTTATTTTGCTTTGCAAAAAGAGATTCCCAATTGGTGTCTGCCAAGCTGCTATGTTTGTCCTACAAGCGGCTATCTGTCTGGCAAAGAATAACTGTTGAGTTCATTTTTTTTCAGGCGTTTATGGTGATTCTTCTGTGCTTGCATGTAGGCTTGCAACAACGCATTCAATCGATATCTTTTTCTTCCTGTTTATCTATCTGTTTAAAATCAGTCAGGGATTTATGAAAAAACGAATGAAATATGGGGTCAATTTTGAAGTGCCTCCTCTCGATACATCCTTGTACTTTGAAGCTACTTATTAAATACAATGTCCAGACCATAGAAAATCTGCTTGAGTGATGAATCCGGCACTCTACCTCTCTTCTCAGTAAGTACGCTTTTATCGAGTGAAACAATCTGAGATACATTCGCCACAGAATCCTTCGTAAGTCCAGTTACTCTTTTTTTTAGTAGAATATTCCCCGGTGCAGTTGCCCACTTCAGATTGCTTGTCAAGGGAATACATACTACTGTAGATATCTTGCTCTCATTAAACGGATTTCCTTGTATCACAAGTATTGGACGCCGAAAGCCAGGACCAGATCCTGATGGTTCTGACAAATCGGCCCACCAAACTTCGCCTTGTCGAATTTTTACCATTCGCTATGCCCAAGCAGATTCTGAGATGCCTTGCGCACAAAAGAATTGTCGAAATCGCCGATTGATTCAAGTGTCTCGTTCATCATTCTGGTAATTTCATCTGGTGTGTGTCTTTCCAGATATTCAACCATTGCCTCAGAAAAAAGCTGGCTACGCGATTTGCGCATACGTTTCGCATGCTTTTCTGCGGCCTGGAAAACAGAATCTGGGATCGAAATTGCAGTTTTCATACCATAAGTATAACCACGAGCGAAAGGTATGTCAAACAAAATAGTTTGCACAATTACAAAATTGTGTAAGTCACTGATTATATGGTAGATAGGCTAACGTTAAACTCAGCCTCTGACAGGAAACTATTGTGAAGCCTAAATCGTAACGAAAATCGACCGCGCTTCATGCGGTCGGCTACAGTGGTTGGTTCGGCGATCCCGTTGGTTGATTTGAAAATTGTTCAATTTTTTACCAAAAACGATGTTATAGAGCAGAAAACAGGCCGTAAACTGCGGACTTTTACACCGTAGAGCAAGCTGCATCCAATAGCTGTGGGTGTTGATCGCTAAGGATGTAAAGATGCGGGCGTATACTCGAATGGATCGTTGACAGCAATTTCTCTGATGTCTTTGGTCAGACTGGATGGCCTTTTTGCAATGCAGTAACCATCTCGGATTCTCCATAGAATACAAACCGCGGTCTAACAACGTACTTTCTCACCACCGAAAATTAAGATGGATTTATATTGCTTTAAAGCAATTTTTCAAGTTAAATATCCAAAAAGGCCTGGTGTCGGAGAGCCGCATATTTGATATTTAAAATGTCATCTTTACAATTGATGTTGCTATGTTCGGGCTGTCTGGATTAACGATAATAGCCTGTCTTGCCAAATAAATAATGACATCCATGTCTTCCATTGAAACAGCCCCTAGAAAAACCACTTCTCCAAATACCAGGGCGCCTGAAAAGCAGGCGCGATTTTCAAATTTTATTACAATCGGCCCCATATAAGGACATAAATGTTTTTCCCCATCTACAGTTGTTTTACCTCACGTTTATATAATTCATCTAATTCAAGTTGTATTGCAATATGTTCCGGTACACACAAATGTATAGCTCCGGAATCAGCTAAAGCCTTTACTCTCACAGCGTAGAAGTTTCCGCTACGCTATAATCAGCCCGACTCCGCATCCATAATCTTTCCCACGCGTCTGGCATGTCTGCCACCTTCAAAGGCCGTCTCAACAAACAGTTTTACCTTTTGTTCCAACAAATTATGATCTACCACATCTGCGCCTAAACATAACACGTTA
>JBHHYW010000112.1:0-7981 GCA_046757745.1 Candidatus Scalindua sp. | reverse complement strand
TTGATTATTATATTGTATACTTTAAAATAGTCAATCTTATGTATTTCCATTTTGCAACCACAGATTTCACAGATGGCGCAGACTTCCAAATTTTTTTTCTTTGTTTATTACCTTTTTGAACCATACAATCAGTGAAATCTGCGTAATCTGTGGTTTTTGTCTTTAATTTAATAAATTGGGAGTTGTAATGGATGTAAGTGAAGCAATAAGAAGGCGAAGGAGTATAAGGAAATTTAAACCGGATCCTGTTTCGGAAGAAAAAATCAGGCTATTACTTGAGAGCGCCGGATTAGCGCCCTCAGGGACAAACACACAGCCTTGGAGATTTATAGTAGTTAAAAATAATGATACTAAAAAGAAGTTACAGGAGGCGGCACATAATCAAAGGCATATAAGACATGCCCCAGTAATAATTGTCTGCTGCGCAGATTTAAAAGCATTTAAAGAGTTCCCGGAAAGAGTAGATGAGCTTATTGAATCAGGCGCACTTCCTGAGAGGACAAGGGAAGTGTTTATTCCATACCTCAAGAAGGGTATGGATACGGTAACAAAGGATGCTCTGATGATTGCTGCAGCGGCAAATGTGGCTATAGCGGTAGAACATATTGTTTTGCAGGCAGTTGAGATTGGTCTTGGTACCTGTTGGGTAAGATGGTACGAAGATGACAAGGTGAAAGAAATCCTTGATATTCCTGAGCATGTTGAAGTGATGGCTCTCCTTCCAGTTGGGGTTCCTGACGAAGATCCATCTTCCAGGCCGAGGTTAAATCTGGACAAAATAGCCTTTAGTGAGAAGTACGGGGAAAAGTATACCTAACCAGAACGAGTCTGGATAATAATATTGAGGGATTTAGGAATTGCGAATTGAGGAACTTCTTTAATTCTTTAATCCCTTAATTCCTAAATGTTAATTTAAATATGAAGACTATAACTTTAGAGAATGACAAGAAAATAAGATTTTTTAGTGATAGGTATATTTGGATACTCCTGATAATTTCTCTTTCAGTAAGAATATACCTGAGCTTTTTCACATATATAATCAGTAATGACAGTGTTGCTTATATGCAAATCGCAAGATATTTTGCTGATGGTGATTTCCTGAGCGGGTTACAGCACAAGTACCATCCCCTTTACTCCTTCCTTATGGCTGTGCTATACAAGGCTATTCCGGATATGGAAATCTCCGGCACTATTGTGTCTATTTTTTTTGGTACGCTGACTGTAATTGTGTTTTACCTGATTGGCAAAAATATTTTTGATCGAAAGATATCGTTTATTTCTTCTGTTATTTTGGCATTCCATCCTTACGCTGTCAGGTTTTCAGTAGAAATACTTTCAGAGTCTACGTATTTCTTTCTCTTTATATCTGCGTTTGGCCTGGGCTTTTTTGCGATAGCAAAGAGGAAGTATTATTTATTTGCCCTCACAGGGGTATGCTCAGCATTTGCTTATCTTGTACGTCCTGAAGGGATAGGGATTATATTACTAGTTGCCGGCTGGTGTATGCTGAAAGGTCTGGCCAGAATTAAGATAATCTGGAAAGAAAAGCTTGCTTCAATCCTGATTTTAGCAATTTCATTTCTTGTTTTCTCAATGCCGTATCTTGTATACATTAAAATGGAAACAGGTAGTTGGCGTCTTACAAAGAAAAAAGATTTGTCCCAGATCACAGGAATTGATGCGGTATTGAAGAGTGTCAGTAATAAGAACATGAAAAAAGAAACCGGTGATGGGCATGTAAGGAAGAAAGATGTATCTAGGGATGTAAAGGCTGGCGCTAAGTTAAATAAACAAGGTAGTAACAAGTTGGCTGCCAGTTCAGAAACCGGTGGTGGGCATGTAAGGAAGAAAGATGTATCTAGGGATGTAAAGGCTGATGCTGAGTTAAATAAACAAGGCGGTAACAAGCTGGCTGCCGGTTCAGATAGAAATATTACTAAACAAAAAACTCATAGTAGAATCAATTTAAAGAAATTAAAGATATATGTAAATAGTATTTTGTATATTGCAGAGAAGTACCTGGATACCTTTCATCTGTTTTTGTTTGTGTTCCTTATAATTGGAGTAATAAATTGGACGAGGATAAATAAGGTGCAATATTTCGGATTTTACATGGCATCAATTATTGTATTTTACCTGTTAGTACTATATAGGTTGAATCTAGCGTTTGCGCCGACCTATCTGTATCCAAGCAGAAGGCATCTGATACCATTGGTTATTCCAGCTATCTTTTGTGTTGGAATAGGAGTATATGCTACCGGTAGTTGGATACATGAAAAGTTTCAGTTTAATAAATTAAAATCTGGTCTTAGACGGAGATTAAGGAGTGTATGGATAATTCAGTTGCTAATCTTGATAATAATTAACGGTGTTTTGATGCCAAAGACATTAAAGTCACAGCGTTATGATAAGTTGGGAATCAAGATAGTGGGTCAATGGGTAAAGGAACATTCTCGTAAACCTCATCCCGCTATCTTGAGCGCTTCGGCTAGAAATGCCTATTATGCTGGAGGAACGCATGTTCAGATGGGAGGAATTAATGGTGCGCTTGCATTGGCACAAGCAAGAAAGGTGGATTATATATTAATCACGCATAGAGAATATATGGTTATAGAGAAGCAGTTGCAGCAATCTATAAATGAGAAGAAAATAACGTTAGCATATAAATGTCCGGAGGGAAATTCTTTAAATAAACGCAGTATACTTTTATACAAAGTTCTGCATTAGTAGTTTTTATGTCTATATATACAATATGTAGTATATAAATAAAAAAAATTTGTTGACAAATGAGAGTTCTTTTTTAAAATTAGTGTTCATGGAATGAACAAGGGTGTAAGTTTTAATTTTGATTTTCTGAGTTTTGGATATTTTTTTATAATGTGTGTTCATTGTATGAACAATTGAGTGTGAAAGGTGTGATTTGTTAGTTGGTTTGTAAATTCCCAGCCCACAAAATACACGAAAGAAGTCAAAGGTTATGCGATTATTGGAGTATGTTTTAATGTATACAAAAAGTGGGAATAGTTTTTTGAGGGTTTTATATTAGTAATGTTTAGAAATGATTTAGTGGCCTTTTGGTGCGTTATAACATTATGGGGATGAGTAGTTACGCTGCTGTATTTTATAAAAAGTAAGATGAAGAAGCTGTTACATATAGATTTTATTTTGCGTAGCAAAACGCATAAATTAGCGACCTGTCTGCGTGCGTACACGCACAGGCAGACGAAAGGAGCTAATTTAAGATGAAAGAAGAATCCGGCAATTTGGATATTAGAGAATTAGCGATATTAGAAAAGTTAGAAAATAATGGGCATCTGACACAGAGGGATCTGTCTAAAGAAGTTGGTATTGCATTGGGATTGGTAAACCATCTTTTGAAAAAGATGGTTAAAAAAGGCTGGATCAAGTTAAAGAATATAGATGCCAAGAAAATAAGGTATTTAATAACTTCGGAAGGTGCCAGAGAGAAGTCTTCTTTATTGTACAAAAGAGTGGAAAGCACGATTCATTTTTACTTAGAAGCTAAAAGGGTAATCAAGGAAAAAGTTGAGCACCTTAAGGGTGATGGAGTGAAAAGTGTTTCAATATACGGGATAAACCATATATCAGAAGTTTTATACATAGTGCTAAAAGAACTTGGACTGGAACTCGGTTATGTAGTGGATGATAATAAAAAAGATGAGGAATGGTTTGGTTATAAGATAGTTGATATGGATGAGTTTTTGAAGTCTGGCACCAGCGTCTTAATCCTTGCCTCTTTTAATAAGGATGAAATAGACGGTTTTTGCAATGAACAAAAAAATGTTAAGGTTGTTGTTCTTAGAGAATAAAGAATAGTTGGGAAATTAGTGTAAATGCTGGCATGATTGAATGTTATACGTTTTTTATGTGTGTAACTGAGAGGGAATCGGTCTGCATATAGGACATTTAGAATAAAAAAGAAGCGGAGCCTTAATCGGACAGGTTATCTTAAGAAGGTTAAAATGATCTCGAATAGTATTAAAAAAAAACTCCTACCGTTATTTAGTAAATACAATGGCAATGTATTGTTTGCCTACCTTTTCGGTTCAGTAGCTCAAGGTAATATGTCCCCATTGAGTGATGTAGATTTAGCCGTTTTTCTTTCCAGACAAAATGAGAAGTCATATTTTGATATAAAATGTTCCCTGTACGCAGACTTTTGCCGGGTTTTAAAAAGAGATGATATAGATGTGGTTGTGCTTAATACCACAACTAACATAGTGCTGCTTGATGAAATAATAAGAGGTGGTATAGTTCTGGTTGATAGGGATATAGACTTAAGAGAAGAGTTTGAACAGAAGATTTTACATCAGGCTATGGACTTTAAAGAACAGAGAATTACTTTTTTGGGTGTCTAAATGGAAAGAATTCATCAAAAGATTGGAAGAATAAAAGAGCATCTTTCCATTATTAGATCTATTAAGGGTGATTGTCTGAATCGATTTACAACCGATCCTATTTACCGTGGTGCATTACTTCATTATTTGTACCTATTGGCAGATGGTTGCATAGTTCTAGCTGAGTTAGTTATCAAATATAAAAACCTGAGAATTCCACAATCATATTCAGAGGCATTTGATATACTTGGAGAAAATAAGATATTGGATCCATCTTTTTCTTATAAATTTGCGAAAATTGCCGGCTTCAGGAATTTTCTGGCGCACGATTACGAAAGAATAGAAGTGGAATTTATCTGTAATGACATAATCACTAAGCTTGATGAAGTAGACTTATTTATTAGACAAATAGAGGATCATTTATAGTTTATGTCTTTTACAGAGTCTTGATATTGACATTTTTGTCGATGAAAGATTTTAATGTGTAATGACAATAAAGTTTATCTTGTTTTCAATGAGAAAAAGTTTACTGAGATTTTGTTGGGTTAAAACGAATGCCTATAAATTCTAACAAAGCTGAGCTTAGTTCATGTCAAATGAAAATTTCTCCTGAACACATGAAAGCGCTAAAGGACGATCTAGATTTAAAAGATGAACGAGCATTCAATGAGGTAGTTGCCTTCCTAATTGTTTTTGGGGAACATCTATACAAAATCTTAGAAAAGGAGATTAGAGGTCAAGACAAAGAGTTTCTTGCACAGTGCTGGGATGTGGCTTGTGAGATAGGCGGTGCTTTCAGTGAGAAATTAAGGGCCTTTGGGTGTGGAGGTTTTGAGTCAAATAACCTGGCATGGAATCATTTGATTCTCAAATATAAAGAAAAGATAGTAAGAAGTTATATGAATCTTGTAGATTCATTGTTAGTTGCATATGGAATTTAAAGATAAATTGTACATTGATCTTTTCTTTAAAAGACTTGCTGAATTAATCGAAGAAGATATAGATATTTATCTTCTTGGGGGCTGTGCATTGATTCTATTAGGTGCGACAAGGACGACTCAGGATATAGATTTCGAAATCAAGGGTGCAAGTGATGAAACAATCGAAAGGATTCAACAATTTTGTAATGATGAAAATATTCCTGTAAATTTCTCAGAGGACGTAGGCAAGTGGGGGATGGTAAGCATCAACAGTAACAGGAGCACAACGCTGCCTTATTGTAGTTTTGGGAGAATTAAAGTTAGGATTCTCGACCCGTTTGATATGATCATAGGAAAGATTGAAAGATTTACTGATATTGATATTCAAGATGTCACATTTTTAATTGGTAAGTTTTCAATAGAAGCTGAGGAATTACTTGCTGTTTTTGCAAAGGCATTGCACAGAAGTGTAAAGTCAGAAAAGAATTTCCTATTTCGTAAGCAAGTAGAATCATTTATTAAAACCTATTCCAAAAAATTGTGGAGACTTGAAGAAGGCGAACTCTTGTTCTTTTGGGATTCATCCCTTCAAAAAAATTTAAAGTAAAACAAAAAGATTGTTACCTGATAAATCCAAGTAAAAGCCCTGTAAATAACCCAACTTAGCAGTTGAAACAAGTGGAACGGTATTTTGTTGTAAATTGTTATGTTTTTTAACTTTAATAAGGGAAAGCCTGCCAAATCGAGACTTATTAAACCTGAAGTCGCTTTATCATAACAAAACTCGTTGATGTTGTCGTAGAATCTGATTTTGAGGGAGAGAAATTTCAATAAAATAATCATTGCAATGAAAAAATATGTTTACTACAAGAAATAATGAATTAAATGTTATTTTAAATCTTTAAAAAAAACAAACAACGGTTTTGTAAAGAATTTGGCATAGAAAGTATAGGTATTTTTGGTAGTTTTAGTAGGGGCAGTCAAGAAGAAACGAGTGATTTAGATATTCTTATTGAAATGGAACAAAGTAAAAAGAATATTCATCACTTAATGGGTCTACGTAAGTTACGCAACCTCAAGGTTGCGGCTACAAAATAGCTCAATTTAGTTATTAGATAGTACTTTTCCAGAAAAGTTGTAAAAGAAGGAAAGATTTTGTATGAGAGAAATGAACCCCTCCCCATTGCCTAGACAATGGCTAAACTTTGCGACTTAAGTAGAGTTTATATCGAAGCAAGATATCCATCCGAACTAGGATTACTTCCAGGTGGAAAACCAACAATTATAGAATCCAAGAAATTTTTCGAATTTACAAAGCATGTTTATACTGAGATTGAAAAATATTTAAAGAAACTGGGGTAACAACACAAGAGTTACTAGAGTTATATCAATATTTGACAAAGGAAGATATTTCAGAAGTGTTATCTTGCTAGTTTGATGTGATATTAATGGAGGAGCTAAGATGTTAAATGGAAAGACAATCTTAATTACGGGCGGCACAGGTTCTTTTGGTAAAAAAATGGTACAGGTTATCCTGGGAGAATATAAACCGGAGAAACTCATCATCTTCAGCAGGGATGAACTTAAGCAGTTTGAGATGTCGCAGCGTTGGAGTACAAAAAAATATCCGTGTATTAGATACTTTCTTGGAGATGTACGTGATCAAGAAAGGCTTAACAGGGCTTTGCAGGGTGTTGATTATGTCGTACACGCTGCCGCGCTAAAACAGGTGCCGGCGGCAGAATATAATCCGGAAGAATTTATCAAGACTAATATACTGGGCGGAATGAACGTGATTAACGCATCTCTGATGAATGAGGTCAAGAAAGTCGTTGCTTTGTCTACGGATAAAGCATGCAATCCCATAAATTTATACGGTGCTACAAAGCTGTGTGCAGATAAATTATTTGTTGCAGCTAATGTATATAGAGGGGATGATAAGACAACATTTTCAGTCGTACGCTATGGTAATGTGGTAGGCAGCCGTGGTTCAGTGGTTCCATTTTTTAAGGAGCGGGCAAAAACAGGTGTGCTCCCTATTACAGATACGCGCATGACACGTTTTTGGATTACCCTGGACCAGAGTGTACATTTTGTACTAAAGGTTCTGGAATTAGCGTCGGGGGAAGAAATCTTTGTTCCTAAAATCCCTTCTATGCATATCGTTGAATTAGCAAAGGCAATAGCGCCTGAATGTTCACACAAAGTAACGGGAATTCGACCCGGAGAGAAACTGCATGAATCCTTGATTGGAGAAGACGAAGGGCGGAATACTATAGAATATAATGAATGTTATGTAATAAGACAAAAGTTGTCAGATGAGAATAAACTCTCAAATATTGATAATGGAGGTTGCTTATGTCCTGAAGGTTTTCAATATACTTCAGATAATAATCCCCAGAAAATCAGCATTAAAGATCTTCGGACTGTTATACAGCAAATCTCAGATGACTATAGTATTGAGGAGAGCCGCTGGTCAATGGAGGACATTCTTCAGTAATGGTATAGACCTGCTTATTATCAAAAAGACAAGATGTATATGATAGAGAGGCTGTTTAGAGTAGAAAGAAGTTGGGCTTAGTTTTTATAGTAAATCCAATTTTTTGACAGGATTGACTGTGTCAAGTTTCAAGCCTTATGCTCTGTGCCTCCGGTACGCCATGAGGCGTACATATATCAGTTGGTGAAATTCCAACCCGTCAA
>JBHHYW010000111.1:0-8003 GCA_046757745.1 Candidatus Scalindua sp. | reverse complement strand
AACTGCCTGACGTATATAAAGTGCTCTATTGTAGGCCGGTATAACTACTGACACTTCAGGGGAATTCATTGGCTTTGACAAATTACGATTAGGACATCGACATCAATTAGCTGAAATCGAGCTATACATTGAAGTACTAATAGATTTATCTAGTTCTGTGATAAGAGTTTTTATATTTTTGTTTACTATGTCACATTCACTATTACAGTCACTTTGTATGTATATAAACTCTGCATCTCCTCTCCCTTGCAGTAAGGCATATAATTCTGATAATTTTGCTAAATACTTATTATTGTAGTATTCGCCACCTATTACATACCAATACCATATCATGCGTTTAACATTACCTATATATTGGCGTATTTCAATATTACGCACCTTGATGGTTTCTTTTTTTGTTTTAATACTGATATTATCTGACTTGGTTAAAAACCATTTATCAGGATCAAAAAGTGCGGCATTATATGGGAGAAAATCTTTTCTATTATTATCTCGTTGATATAAAGCCACTGCTAAAGCAACCTCCTCATTAGTGTTTATAAGATTATATAAAAGTAATTTATCAGGTTTAAGGGAACTATGACTAAAGATATAAATATCTTTGTTGTGCGTGGGTAATTCATGCCAATCATTATTCTGGAAATCTATTGAAATTTTTTGAAAATTATTTGTTCCGGGAACTAAATCTACTGTTGATAAATAATGTGGCAACATAATACTGAATAGAAATGCCAGAAACCATCCAATATAATATCTTATTTTATGGTTATTATCGACGTTGTTATATACACCATCTTTTATTTTATGTTCTACTAATCGGCCAGATGAATTACTGCGATAACTAGATATAAAGATCGGGCTGAAAAAAAATAAGAAAAGTAACCAGCCATATAATTCATGGTCATAGATTAATTTGCTTTCCATATTTGTGTAATACCCTATCGCAACTATAGAATAAACTCGTATCCAGTTCACTAATAACGCAGTGATCATGCCTGCCCCTATTAACAGGTATTTGGAATTCGTTGTTTTAATAAATAGATGTGAAGCTAAAATAGATAAGGCCATGCAAACAATAAAGTAACTTAGTCCTGAGCATCCCCCGGCAACAAGAATCCTTCCTGCAGGCAGGGTTATCGTATCTCCCTCTATGAGGGCAGTTAATCCGCTAGCCCTGATGACAAAACCCGTAACTGATACAGTTAATGATAAAAGGCCGCTGTTCAGGTAGTCCCATATTGGGATGGCAAAATACAGGAAACCGAGAGGGAAAAGAAATTTTTTACAGTTTCGTATCCCGGTGGTCAGCGCAATTACTGATAATGCTATGACCGGTAGTAGAAGCTGTTGAATAATAATTATATCGACATAATATGCGACAGCCCAGATAAAACTGAATATCATCAATGGCACACTTGCATACAGAGCAGGTTTTCCTGCAATCATGCTTATTTCACGTCTTTTTTCATAAATAAGGTAACAAGTTATAAACAGAACAAGAAATCCGTGACTGTATGTCTCGTCGTATTTCGTCCAACGATGTAGTAAGGAAACAAGTGTCGATTTGTATACCAGTAAGAACGCAACTAAATATGTCAGAATAACGAATGAATTAAAGGGAAATAGTTGCTTGAATTTCATATTATGTTTGGTGGTAGAAAACTCTTATGTATCTAAGGATTGATCCCTATTTATCCAAATTATTCCTGTCAAAAATATTATCCATTCTATCCCACCTAAAATCACATAATAGTCTTTTTATTCGAGATTCCATCCTGTTTAAATTCAGGTAGTGCCTAGTACGAGTCTTTATATTCAATCCCTCCTGTCGAGGTTGATTCACATCAAGTTCCCATGGGTGAAAATAAAAGATACACGGCATACTTTCTTTGTTATTCACGTGACTAATCATGAACCTTGAAAACAGATAAGGATATAGTCTGAAATATCCACCTCCTCCACATGGGATCCTGTGCTTCATCCATTGTATTGTAGATATTGGGATTTCATACAGATTTCTCCCAACCGGTTTATAGGGAAAGCGTGGTGCGTCTGGAATACCATATAGATCATGCCTTACCGGATATATACTTGAGCTGTATTGATATTCTGCTTGTTCAAGTTCCGCATGGGCCCAATGATTTTCACTATCTATGGAAAAACTCGCAGCGCGATAGCCCTTAACTTGTATACCACAAATGTTTTCCAGAATATTTTTTGTCTTTACTATGTCCTCTTGAAATTCCTTTGGTGTTTGTTGAGTGATTCTTACATGGGAATAACCATGACTGGCAATTTCATGGCCTGATTCAGCTATTCTACGCACAATTTCCGGATTACGTTCCGCAATCCAGCCAAGCACAAAGAATGTCGCGGAAATATTATATTCACTGAATAGACTTAATATCTTTTCTATATTCTTTTCTATCCGTGTTGGATATTTATCCCATTTGTCCCTGGGTATATGGTTTTCAAATGCGGAAACCTGATAATAGTCTTCTACATCAACAGTCAGTGCATTACGAATATCGCTCATATATCATTCAACATTTTACTGCGTATAAAGAATGACTGACTTTAATCCGCAGATGTATTATTTCCAGTCAATCTGATGTTTGAATCATTATCAATAAGTTCATCATTTACTATCTCCTCACACCAGAATTCATCTTCTATATCAATAAGAACAGATTGATAATCCTGATAACAGATATGGTGTAATTCCTCGAGGCAACCATACAACAATATCCGATCACACAGTAAATTGATTTTCCTTGGCAACCCTTTGGTATAATGGAAAATATTATCAAATACATCATTGTCTACTTCAGGGTCATTCTTCCAGCCCGCCACATTAAGTCTATAGATGATATATTCCCTTGTCTCTTCCTTATCCAGTGGCCGAAGGTGGTAAGTGGCAATTACCCGCTGCCGTAGCTGTTCATACCCGCTCGATCTAATCATATTACGAAATTCTTTCTGTCCCAGTAAAAAACTTTGTAGAAGCTGCCTCCCATTCTGTTGCATATTCGATAGCATTCTTAACTCTTCCAATGACTTCGAGGTCAGGTTTTGTGCTTCATCAACAATCAGTAAAACCCGTTTATTTTGCTCCATACAACTAAGAAAGAATGATTTGAGATTTTTTAATAATGTTGCCTTATTAGCATTGCTGTAACTAAGCTCAAATTCAGCGGATGCCATACGGAGTAAGTCAGACGGCTGTAACTGGGAGTTCACGATATGGGCCGATATGATATTCTGTGATTTCAATGATCTAAGTAGTCGGCTGACCAGTGTTGTTTTGCCTGTGCCGACATCGCCGGTAATAATGATAAAACCCTCACCCTGTTCGATACCGTAACGAAGATATGCCAGAGCCCGCTTATGCGTCTTGCTGCTGTAAAAAAAACGTGGATCAGGATTCAAACGGAATGGTTTGCTGCTTAAATTGTAGAATTTACGGTACATTCAAGTCTTTAAAACGTCTTATTTAAACCGGCAAAAACGCGTTTTTCATCGTACTCGTTACCCGGAATATTCGAGTTATTTTTTATGTAACTCAAACCTACATTAATAGTTAATAGTTTACTGATCGAACGGGACAAACCATATTTTACTGTATAGAACTTCTCGTCTTCTCCCGATCTCACTTCTGACTTGTACCAGTTGAACTCGATATTTGAACGAGTTCTAGAACCAATATTCCAGTTCCAGCGTAATCTTGCATGACGTTGTGTTTCATTATCCCCTGTCAGTTCAAAATCCCTCTTCTCGTTAGTAAATTCAGCAATAATCGTATTTCGTCTCAGGGTATATTCATAAACTGCCGTTACCACATCCCGGACAAAGACCTCAGTTGTCTGCACCGGCACGCCGACATCAATTGTTACTGGCTGATCAGTAACCGGATTAACAATCCTATTTCCGAAAGAGTCAATCAAGTTGAATACCTGTTGTTGAAGCAACCTGCTGCGCGTTGTATCCGCTTCCTCGAAGTATTTGAGCGTGAACCGGGAACGCTTTGTTCGGTGAGTAATGTTTATGGATTTGTCCGCACCGAAAAAACGCCTCCCGTATTTTGCATTGATGGATGTTCGGATGGACGGGTTCCACTCAAAACCTAGGTTCCACCGCGCCCCGCTGATGCTGTCCCTGCCGCTGGAAAAATCATTATCCTCATATCCCGCCTCTGCCTGTAACGCAAACTTCCGTGTAAGCAAGTAACGCGACCGGCCGGTAATGTCCTTAAATTTTGTATCTGCCTGAAGGCGGGAGTCTATCGTTTCATAATTAAATTTTACGTCCCATAATAACCTGACAAATCTTGCGCCACTCGTGGTTTTGAAATTGACTTTTTTAGAATTCGTATCGGTGACATTGGAATTCACTTTGTTTTGCGTATAGCGAATCTCAGTATCGGCAAAGTTTCCCAGCCGTTGTTGCCAGTACGGGCTTATACTGTATGTCAAAACACTCGATCTATCTCCTGTCACAGATAAATTATCCGATGCCGTTCTCCCAGTATTGGTCGTATTCTGCTGGCCGTTCTTTACTGAAAAATCCAGGAATAGATGTTGTCTTAAAACTTCAAGATGACTATCAAAATCTAACAAATTAAACCGATCATCCTCAGTATCCACGCGGATGATATTCTGCAGCCTGTAATTCAGATCAGCCTTCAGGCGTTGACTCGTATTATTGATAGTGATGCCCGGGTTAATGACAGAGATGAAATCCCTGGATTTACTGCCGGAAGGAGAAAGTGTTACATTATCGGTGAATGTTTCCTGAACAGATAATTCAGGGATGATACGCAGATCGGCAGCAATTGCAGGATTCGATACTGGCAACCCTGATATCAGTAAAAAGATCACGATGAGGCTGGCCAGAGAAGAAAAAGACACCAGTCGCGGGCCGCACCTCGAATCCTCAATAGGAGTAATAACTGTAACCTGACCCATAGCGTTGGTTACTTTTGTTAAACAACAATCCGATATATTTATCGGTTTTCACGCTACGTATTGCTTCTTCCACTATATGTTTGGGCGTCTTCTCAGCTTCTATAACGATAACCGTCTGATCCGCCAATTGTGCAAGGGCTGTCGCGGAGGTATCCTGCAATAATGGAGGTGAATCAATGATTATTAATCTGTCATTGTAGCGTTCCGATAATTCGTTCATGAGGCTCTGCATTCGTTTGCTGGCAAACAGCTCGGTTGTCCTCTCGTGAAATTTTCCCGCAGGCATAATGCGGAATTTCGGCAAATTTGTCTTGAGTAGCAGTCTGGATATATCCGGTTGTATTTCGAGGAGGTAATCAGTCAACCCCCTCCTGGCATCAAGCTTCAGTAATTTTGTAGCTGTCTGCTTACTTACGTCCGCATCAATGTATAGAACCGTATTATTGTATTCGTAGGCGATACTTAAAGCCAGATTCATGGATGAATAGGTCTTTCCCTCTCCCGCAATAGCGCTCGTTATAACTATGATATTTGATTTTCTCGAATCAGATGCGCCTTTTTTAAGGGTGTTAGAGAGCAATTGCATCTTGATATATCTGAATTGTTCGAACAATTTAATGTTCCTGGTTTCAGGAGTGATAAAACCCATCATATTCAATTCATCAAGATCAATATTGATTAATCCTGACAATTCGTCACCGGGACCACTATCATTTAAAAGGCTTTTGTCAATTCCCTGAGGTTCAAAAACTTCCGTGCATTTACTGGTTATTCCCTGTTTGGCAGGGTAATAATCGGAGTTGTACTCTTCTCCATGACCTGCTGTCTGCCCAGGAGCTTCGGAGAAATCCTTATTATGTTTGTCCAGCTTGTCCAGAAATTTTTCTATTATGCTCATGGGGTTATATTATTTAATCAGTTCACTTATATTTATATACAAATCCTGATTAACCAGTATCACTATGTATGAACAGAGAAACAGAAGCGATATCAAACTGTAGGCAACGATTTCCCTGCGTCGCTTGATTAACTCCTTATCTGACCAGAACATGGATATGCTGCCCAGAACCGGCAGATTAAAGGTTTCCTCTACCTGTTTTTGTGTATAGAAAGCAGGTTTTATCTGTTCAATGATAAATGCAACACCTATTCCTCCTGCAATTCCGAGCAATAATACAAAGGTGGTGAAAACAAACCGGTTCGGGCTGACAGGGTTCAAAGGTATGGTTGGCGGTTCAATGACATTGAACTGGGACTCGTTGGCAGTCTGTTCCGCATCGCGCGATATCTGTGCTGACGCCCTTCTTTGCACAAGAGAATCATAAGTATCCTTTATAATTGCATAGTCCCTGTCAAGCCTTTTTAACTCAGCTTCCACCTCGGGAATAGCACTGATAAGAGAGTTCATCTCAACGGTCCTTTTATTATATTCATCAACTCGCGCACGTATCGCAGCGATCTCCGATTCAACTTCGCCCTGCATGAGATTCAGGTCCTGGTATAATTTTGAATTAAGAATACTATTATTAGACGAAATCCTACCGGCTGATTTATTGCTCTCCTGTTCTTTCTTTTGTCTCCTTAATTCTTTGAGTGCCGACCGTGTTGATATAACATCCGGGTGCCTGTCCGTGTACTGTAAAAGCAGTTCGTCAAGCTTTGTTTGCAGATTTTCGATCCTAGTACCCAATGGGTCCGGGAGCATCTGTAATACCTGATTTGAATCTTTCGAACTTTTATCGACCAGTTTTTTTATCTGGCGCTTGAGTGCTTCGCTTTTATTGATTTTCTCATTGAGTTGTAGTTTGGCGTCTTCCAGTTTAGAATTGAGATTATTCAGCCGTGAAAAATAGTTTGTTCCTTCATCCGGCATCATCCCTGCATTTTCCTGCTTAAACAGCTTGAGCCTCTCCTCTGCCTGCTCAAGCTTTTTAGCGTATTCCTTAATTTGCACATCTAGAAAAACCTCTGCCTTGTCACTATCCTTACGATTTGAACCCAGAGTTGTCTCGACAAAGATATTCAACAGCGATTCAACGACACGTTTTGCTACCTGGGGATCAGTATGTTTATAAATTATTCGGTATACGTTACTTTCATCCCTCCTTCTTCCGGAGATGTCAACCGATCTGATTTTGATATTTTTTTTTAACTTATCCAGCAATAGCTCCATATCTTTGGGATCAGTAACACCGAGAGCAAGATCCGCTTCGTTGGCTACCTTCGTCAGATTCAAACGTGTCAAAAATGTTTTGCGCACTATCATAGCAGACTGTGCGCGTAGATTATCGTCAACAGCCAGACCTTTCAATAAAGGCTTCAGGATGGTCCTTGTATCAAAAAACACCTTGGCCTCCACTTCATAATTATCCGGAATAAAGCCGACAACGGTCCAGCCTATCAAGGTGATAGTTATAGCTCCGCATAGGACAATCCATCGATGATGTAATACCATCCAAAAATACGAATATAAGTTTTCAAATAATTCTCTCATTACAATAGATCATTGCTACAATTTACATTCGTTCAACAGAAATACATATAATTAAAGAATGTTTAAAAAAGTGATTCGGGGATGACAACGATATCACCGGGAAACATCGGGATATTTGCACTGATATCACCACCCTTGATCAAATCTTCCAGCCGCACCTTGATCTGCTTTTGCTGACCATTAACATTACGGACTATGCTTGCTTTATTACCCGCCGCAAATTCAGTAAGCCCGCCTACTGCTATCATGACATCCAGTAAACTCATATTTCTCCTGTAGGGAAGGGCCCTTGGTTCTGCTGCCTCACCGACGACACGTATTTGTTGCTGAAATCCGCCTACAAACCGCATAATCGTGACAGTTACCAGAGGTTCTTTAATATATTGTGCCAGAACCTTCTCGATATCTCTGGCCAACTGTGATGGCGTCTTTCCGCTTGCAACCATGTCTTCCACCAAGGGTGACGATATACGCCCATCCGGCCTTACGGGTATCGGCTCTTTTGTAGTTGATAGATCGGGATTTCTCCAGACAAATATTTGCAG
>JBHHYW010000110.1:0-8038 GCA_046757745.1 Candidatus Scalindua sp. | reverse complement strand
GAATAATAGCAACCCTGTAACCTTCGTTTTCGATAATTCTACCAATTACGGCAGGCCCGAATGCCGGATGATCAACGTAGGCATCACCTGAAAAGAGAATAACATCAAGCTCATTCCATCCTCGCATTTCCACTTCCTTCTTTGTAGTAGGAAGCCATCTGGTTATATCCTGTTGTTCTTTCATAACGGTAAAGATGTTGATAAAGAAACCTAAATCGAACGAGTCGGGATTCTAATATTTATTGAGGAGTTTCCACCTAACAAACTGGCGGGCAGAAAGAGATTAAGGAATTCCTGACCCCCCCCAATTCCCAAATTCTTAAATTTTCTGTCAAAATTGGTCAGAAAAATTGTATAAAGCTACTATTATATCCAAAACAGAATGAGAACTGTAGTAATATTCGTGCAAAATTATACTTGAATTGGCCTTTAAGCATCGTTAAGGTAAACTTTACTTTTATTGGAACTACATTACATACCACCCTAATAACCCAGATAACAATCTAAAAGAAACAGAGAAGCTATATGACAAAGATATTACATAATCATGTCCTGGCAGCAGATGTAGGAGGCACAAATACTCGAATGGCCATCGTAACCGGGGATGGAGACATCCTTACACTCTTAAAAAAACCTACACATTGTAAAAATGGCCGGGACGAGATGATCCGGTTTCTTGTTTCTTTTGCAAGAGAAGTAATTGAAAAATCAAACCTTCCGGAAGAAGAGAAGATATGTGGGATGGGAATTGGTTTTCCCGGTCCTTTAAACGCTGAGACCGGTACAATCTTCAACCCTCCTAATTTATATGGCTGGGATAACGTTCCTTTAAAGGATATTCTCGAAAAAGAGCTGATAGTACCTGTTGCAATTGAGAACGACGCAAATGCAGCGGCGCTTGGTGAATGGTGGAAGGGTGCAGGGTCAGGAGCAAGCAGTCTATTTTGTATCACCCTGGGTACTGGTGTGGGGGGAGGTATGATTCTGGAGGGAAAAGTCTGGCATGGCGCATCATCAATAGCGGGTGAAATAGGGCATACGACAATTATAAGAGATGGAATAGAATGTACTTGTGGAAACACAGGATGCCTTGAAATATATGCTTGTTCAGGAGGTATTCTAAAAAGAGTAAACGACGCATTATTGGAAGAAGGAGATAATGGTAAATTCAAGCTGCTTACTAACCTCAAAGAGATAGATCAAATGTTAATACAAGGCAACGAAGTTGTCCTGAAGATTATTAAGGAAACCGGAGTTATTCTGGGCATTGCAATAGCTAATCTTGCAAACCTTTTGAATCCGGAAATGGTTGTTTTGTTTGGCGGGGTAACTAACCTGGGTGCAAATCTTATTGGGCCTTTGAAGGAAGAAGTTAAAAGAAGGGCGTTCAAAAAGGCAACTGAATCTCTAAGGATAGAATTATCACATCTGGGTGATAATAGCGGAATACTTGGTGCGGCAAAAAATATCCTTTCACAATTGCAGAACCAGGCAAAACCTTGCTAGGAAAAGGGGACAGATTTATTTTATCTTTTCCTAGCCTGTCACGTTGAAGACTTTGGTTAATCTGGAGATCCTCTGGATGTGACGTTTGAGGTTAGTATCAGTTTCTTCTAGTCGGCGGGTAAGTGTTTCAAGTATCCTTCTCATAAACTTTATGTCGTTTGAGAGATTGTATTCAAATGTTTTTTTATCCATAGTATGAACCTTGCAATCCGTAAAAGCTATTGCTGTGGCGCTGCGTTTGTTTCCGGTTATTAACGACATCTCTCCAAAAAAATCGCCTTCGTCAAGTGTTGCCAGTGTTGCTTCTGTATTTCCAACTTTTTTTACTATTTTGACTCTGCCGGAATCAATGAAATACATTTCTTTTGCACCTTCATCATTTTCTTTAAAGATAACATCTCCCTCTTTGAAGTGTATTTTCTTCTCAGTATATAATAAACCTTTTGCACCCATTTTTCTGAATAACCCTAGACCTTTGAATAATATCGAAATAAATACTACAAATTACTTTGTATAAATTGCTTATAAGCTTATACTGCCGTTATTCTATTGATTTTACCATAGTGTGTCAATATAGAATTACCTCATCGAATCGTGAACAAAGAAAAAACTTATTTTGCTTCATGTTATTGACGGAGAAGCCATACCCTTTTTTTGAGATCTTAAATTATAGTAAATTTTATTATTTTATTGATATCCTTGGCACTTTATTTAGAATTACCATCTCAAGTTTTGTCAATTTAACATATTATACATGAGGTTTATCTTTATATTTCAACGGTCTGGGAAGAAATAAATGTTATTAAGGAAACTATTAGGAGAGATCCTGGCTGATATGGGGTTTGTTACAAGACAACACCTTAAGGAGGCGTTAACAAAACAGAGGGATCTGTATGGAGACAAGGTGTTGCCGGAACGAATACAAAGGGTTGCGCTGGTTTCTGAAGCGCGATTGGCTACAGGCACAACTCCGATGCTGGGCCAGATATTACTAGACATGGGAGTTGCTACAAAGGATCATCTGGAACAGGCAATAGAAAAACAGGATAAAATGATAGAAGTATATAAGTTGTTGAACAGTGAAAAACTGGGAGCCACTGTGGAGGAATGTTCGATAATTAATTCTACCCTGAATATTGCTGAAGTATTAGAAAATATCATGAAGTATGCAAATCGAGTAACAAATTCAGTTGCAAGTACGCTGATGCTACTGGATGAAGAGACCGGAGAGTTGGTATTCAGTGTACCAACAGGGCCAAAGTCGGACGAACTGACGGATTTTCGCCTTCCGCCCGGGAAAGGGATTGCGGGTTGGGTTGCCGAGAATGAACAACATCTTTTAATCCCTGATGTTAAGAAAGATAAGAGATTTTATGGGAAAACTGATAAAATGAGCGGGTTTGAAACAAAATCAATACTTTGCGTCCCACTTAAGGCAAAATCGAAGATGATAGGCGCGTTGGAGGTTATAAATAAGGTCGATGATACTTCTTTTACTGAGGAGGATGCTATGTTACTGAATATCTTTGCAAACCAGGCTGCTGTAGCAATTGAGAATGCCAGATTCTATGGAGAATTAAGAGATAGATATGAAGAGGAAAAACAGTTACAGGAAAAACTTGCAGAATCAGAGAAGCTTCGGGCAATGGGTTTAATGGCATCCGGAGTGGCCCATGATTTCAATAATATGTTGGCTATAATATTCGGAAATATAGATCTTGCCGAGGTTGAAGATAACAAAGATATGTTTTTGAAAAGGTTGGCCAAAATCAAGAAAGCCGCAGTAGATAGCGCTAATATAATAAAAAGATTGCAGAAATTTACAAGGACAGATAGTGAAGATACACCGTTTCAGCCGGTCAAGTTTAATGATCTGGTAAGAGAGGCTATAGAAATATCAACCCCGATGTGGAAAGACGGCCCACATGCTAAAGGGATTAATATAGAAATTGTAGATGCTCTTACAGAAGAAGAATTTATTATACTTGGAAATGATACTGATTTAAGAGAGGCTATAATTAATATGATATTCAATTCTGTAGGTGCAATGCCACAGGGTGGGAAAATACATTTAACAATGTATATGAAAAATGAAAGTATATATTTAGAATTATCTGATAATGGAATTGGGATGACTGAAGAAACAAAAAGGAGGATATTTGATCCATTTTTTACAACAAAAGGCATAAATCATAGTGGGCTGGGGATGAGTATGTTGTACGGGACAATCCAAAGACATAATGGATCAATAGATATAAAGACAAAGCCAGGAAAAGGTACAATGTTTACGATAGTATTACCAAAGGGGAAGGAAAAAAAAGATAAAAAAGATGAAAAGCTGGACACTGTTGTTGAGATAAGAAAAGCTAACATAATAATTATAGATGATGAACCGGAAATAGGCGTATTGCTGTCAGAAATACTATCAAACCAGGGTCATCAAACCTGTGTTTTCGACAGTGGTAAAGGCGGAATAGAAGCATTTAGAAAAGGTAGTTATGAGATACTAATAACAGATTTAGGAATGCCAGGTGTATCAGGGTGGGAAGTAATTAATATTGCCAGGCAGATAAAGCCGGGTGTGGTAATTGGGATTATAACAGGGTGGGATATATCAGAAGAAGAAGCAAAACAGAAAGGTGTAGATTTTTTAATAAACAAACCATTTCGTGCAGATTATGTATTACAAGTAGTAACAAATGCCGTAAAATCTAAGGCTGGTTAGCAAAACAAGTGTTTTTAAAATTAAACAGGATTCTTTTTATATCAATATTGTTGCTTATTGCAGGTTGTACAACATACCAACCAATCCGTTACAGTTTTTCGCTCGTTGATCCCTATGTTGAAAATCTCAAATACGAAGACAGAGATATTTCATTCCAATTTACCCCTACTGCTGAGCACATTCGGGTATCAATGTATAACAAGTCAGAAAACAGCGTCTATTTTATCAGTGATAAAGCAGAATACATTGATCCATGGGGAGCATCTCAAAATATTCTCTTTGGATGGGCGTTTGCTTCTGCAATGAAGGATTTTGTTAGAGACAATCTTTATTTAAACTCCATACGGATTGATCCAAAATCGGCAAATGAAGGGAATATCTGGATTAATATATGGCCGGGGCCGGGGGCTGATATTGGTGAAGGATGGGTAACTATTACAGATACGGAAATTGAATATTTAGACCATGGTATGCTGCCAGAGTATGCATATCAGGGAAATGTGCCTGATCTCAAAGACGCTACATTTTCTCTCGTCTTGCCTATTAAATTTGACTCAAATATGAGAAACTATGAATTTACCTTTATGATAACAGATGTAGAAGTAATTGATCATAAGTAAGGTTAAGGAAAAGTTTGAAACCCGCCGGTCTGCCCCCTGCCTGTGCGATGCACGCAGACAGGTGTTCGGCCAGATTGGAAGGATACGCTCTGCGTACTGAAAAACCCTTGACAGGAATGTGTACTGATGTTAACGTATTTACCAATATCTGCTTCTGGTAAGGGAAGCTTCTAAAATGGCCTATATCACCCCCTTTTCTACATTTCCTGTTATACTTCACATCAAAAGGAATTCTGGATGAGAGTCTTCCCGCATAAATCAGCCTTAGCCGTGTAGGGTTTCAAATTTACATGAAATATACTTTTGCCGTTATAAATTTTTATTGAACTGTTCATTAGTTCATAATGGGATTTAATATGATCATTAAGAAACTATCATTTACCTTTATTATTCTATTCTTCTTCACATGCCTGACAATCTCTACTGTCGGGCATTGCGGCCAAACTGCTGAGGTTGAAGATTTAACATCTATACGAACAAACTTACTCAATGATGTAGAAAAGATTCTTGGAGGTCATGATCAGGATATTGCTCAGCTTGAATCAGACTTAAACATCCTTAAAGACGTATTAAGGAAATTGCAAACAATGGAAAAGAAGTTTATCGAAGGCAAGATGGGGGGGGATATTTTAGATTTGACTACCAGGCAGCAAAAGATACTGGAAGAAAGGATCAGGATCCTAAACGAAACTATACAGGTCAGGACTGAAAAAACAGAAATAGCCGGCAATATGAAAAAAACACTCGAAGCCACTACAACTCTATCCGGAAGAAAGAACAAGATTAATGAAGAAGCATCACTATTACCAGGATCGCAATTTGCGAGCTTTCAAAAAGAAGCAGAACTCCTTGAAGCGAACTTGGAGTCAATTCTTGCAAAAGCCAGGGAAAAGGAAACACATCTTTTAACATTACAAACAATGAATGATGCCGTAAGTTTAAGCCTTAAAGATCAAAAAAAGAAGCTTCTGGAAGAAGTCAAAGAATTAGTAAATCAAAAACCTGAAACGGAAGAAGAGAGCATTCTAATCGATAACAAGAAACGTCTTCTGGAAAATGAGCTTAAACTGCGGGATGACAAGATTAAGTTATTATTTATGCAGACTGAACTGGCAAAACTAGAAACACAATCTACTCAGGTACAAAGGTTAAATTTAGAACTGGAAAAAGAGATAAAGACAGAAATAGCCGGCATATTGTCACTAAAATTTAAAGAAGAAGAGATACAGAGAAAGGAAAAAGAAGCTGAAGAAACGAAGAGGACCGAGGAAGAAATAAGGCGGATTGCAGAAGAGGAAAAGGCAAAAGCCGAATTGGAAAAGAGGGAGGCATTAAAGCAGGCAGAAATTGCTGTACAGAAACGGTTGGAGGAAACATCCCCTGAGAGAAAGAGAATTCTGGAGATCGAAGCTGAACTACATAAACAAGAAGGGCTTATTGCGACAATAAAAGATGAATTAATTACTGTTGGTACAGAGAGACACAAATATCTTACAGAGTTCAAGAAGATTCTGGAAAATATTGATGAATTACTTGGTGGAGAAAACACTCCCGATGAGATTGCCGGAGAGCTGGATGTAATTACGGCTGAGTCAAAGAGAATACAAAATAAAGTAGAGACTATTCAAAGCCGGTTAAGTGCGTCAGAAAAACAAAAGGCAATAATAGATGAGAGTTTAGAGAAAATACGTGCCGAACTCGTACCAATTATTTCTGGAGAAAAATCAAAAATAGAAAAAGAATCTGAAGGATTTTCAAACAAGGCACAAGGTGAAAAGTTAGTTGAACTTGCAAATATGCGTCTAAAACTTATAGAAGAACAAAAAAAACTTGTAGAGAAAAAAATTGAAAGAGGTAACGAGGTATTAGAGTCAGGCAGGGAATTATTAAAAGAATTGGCAGATGCACAAGAGAGCCTTTCTCAGATACGAGCGGCGAATGTCTGGGCAAGGCGTGAAAGCAGAATATCAACAGATACTGTAATAAAGGGCGTAACAGATATAAAAGCCCTTAAGGAAAGACCTTTTGATTTCTATAAAGCATCTGTACAGAATTTGAAGAAACTTAGAATTTACCTGGCAGATACTAAAAACATACCGGCATTCATTATAAAAGTAATTATTGTAGTCTTTGTTATCTTTTTTACTTTCTTTGCCAGGCGCATTCTCAACAAATGGGCAGAAAGAGAGATAGAAAGATTTACAGCAGTGTCTCCACATACATTTTTTAGATTTGAATTAGTACCTGGCCTGCTTCGTATAATGCAGCATACATTAACCATGTTCTTTCTGTTCGTGATAGCCCTCACGATATCGCTTACCATCCCCTCTAATGCCCCTGTAATTCTATCTGCAATTTATGGATTTGCAATTCTATCTGTTTATAAATTTTTAAGAGGTACTGTTGTTGAATCCTTGAGTCCGTATACAGGTGTGAGAAGATGGATTCCGATTACTTACTCTTCTGCAAGGCATATCTTTAAAGGCTTAAATGTAATTCTACTATTTTCTACAATAACAATAACATTAATTCTTGTCTTGAATACATATGGTTACAAGAAGGATGTTATAGAACTATTATGGTTCATTTACAGGATAGTTACGATCTCTCTTGCTGTTTGGATAGCTGCCAGTCAAAGGTCGGTTTTGCTGAAGATGTTGCCTTATTATGAGAGCGCTATTGGTAAGTTAGTTAATAAGGTTATTAATTTTCTTTATCCAGTACTTATTGCGTTTGTTATCCTGCTTTTTGCCATACGAAGCCTTGGATATGCACTATTAACGTATACTTTTGTAGTAACCCTCATCAAGAGTGTGATTGTTTCAATCATTGCTTACGCTGTATACCGGTTTTTATTAAGACGCCTGTCATTATCGCAGGAGCGTAAGTTAAAGTTGAGAAGACAGCTTGATGATGAAGAATTTGAGTCCGAGAAGATATCTTTAAACGTGGGGTTCAGGATTTACAAGGGCTTACTGGATTATGGAATTTTAATAATTGCAGTAGTCATAATCTTTGGAATGTGGAATAACACATTTAAATATGTTGTAAGTTCACCAGCAGCTCCAACGTTATTTAGAAATGTTTATGAAAACATTTTATATGTATTTGTTTCAATAAAGAACGCTTTGACGTATAAATTTACTCTTGCCGAGGGCAGATATACAACGCCTTTTAAGATGCTAAT
>JBHHYW010000109.1:0-8117 GCA_046757745.1 Candidatus Scalindua sp. | reverse complement strand
CAAAGAAGCCCTTAAGTCAGGAGCAGACGAATATATAACCAAGCCTATTGATTTTAATTATCTGGAGACAAGTATACTTGTTGATCTTGTAATGAGGGGGGAATAATTCTGAACAGATAAAAGGATTGAGGAATTAAAGAATTTAAGGATGTGTAAATAAAAAAATGTCAAAAAGGGAAAAGAATACTTAGATAGATTTTAAACAAGAATACAAGCCGTGCTTTCTTATATATGCCTCGACATACTCAGGCACAGGGCCCTTGATTCCAATCCTAACTTTTAATCTTTTCCTTATTTCCGTAGATGAGATTTTAACAGGTTCGATCTCTATTCTCAATCACTCCATTTCTAATACATTATCATTGCCAATGTCCATATCAATGTAGATGCCCTATATAAAATTAGCGCTAGTCTTATGGATGAAACGCCAGGATTAGCAACGCCGCTTCCTTAAACTATTGACAAGTTTGTAAATTCTGGCTAATATTCCTAAATCAAAAGCATCAGAATGGCCCGGACAAGAAGGAAAAAAGTGATAAAGCAAGTTGCACTTTCAAAAGTAAAGGATAATCTTTCTGAGTATTTGCATAGCGTTGAGAAAAAAGAGATTATTATTACACGTCATGGAAAACCTGCGGGAGTCTTGATTGGTTTTAACTCTGATGAAGACTGGTTGGATTACAGGCTGGAAAACGACCCTCGTTTTTTACAAAGGATTGAATCTGCCAGAAGAAGTATTCGTAAGGGTAAAAGGCGTTAAGATTGAGGATCTGGCGGAATAGAATCAGCCGTAATGAATTCACGGTGGCCATATAAGGCTAACTCCAACTCCCTTCTTTTCGTATCATGTTTCCTGTATAAGGTGATTTCTTTCCAATTCCTGAAGAGACATGGATGGCCTTGTTCTCTCACTAATATTTCTAGATTTTCAAAAAACAATTAGTTATTATAGCAATATCGATCAGAGATCGGTATTGCTTAGTAATTCAGATCATCTGAATTACCGTTTTCAAATGGGAGGTTTTCCCACAACTTACTGAGAATTTAAGGTTTCAGAGGAGATAAAATGAATATTCTCGTTTCGGGATCATTGGCTTATGACAGGATTATGGACTTTCCGGGAAAGTTTTCTGATCACATACTTCCAGAGAAGGTACACGTCCTTAATGTATGTTTTATGATAGAGGGCTTAAGGGAAAATTTTGGCGGCACTGCCGGTAATATTGCATATGCCCTTTCGCTACTTGGCGAAAATCCAACCATATTAGCCACTGCGGGACGCGACTTCGGCTCGTATAGCAATTGGCTGAGGAAGAGTAAAATTCCTACAGAAAATATTAAGATCATTGACGAAGAACTCACGGCGGGTGCATATATAACTACTGACCAGTCAGATAACCAGATAACTGCGTTTAATCCGGGTGCAATGAAATTCAGTTCCAGTTATGATTTTGAATCCGTTGTACATGATGACACGGTTGCCATAATCTCGCCGGGGAATCTGGACGATATGTTTAATTTTTCAAATATATATAAACAGAAAAATATCGATTATATTTTTGACCCCGGACAGTCCCTTCCTGCCTGGACTAAGGAACGGCTAATAGAAATGATAGACGGATCCAAGATTTTCATCTGTAATGACTATGAATTGCAGTTGGCACAGGAAAAAACCTCCATGACTATTGACGATATTCTGGAAAAGACGGAGATACTGGTACAAACTAAAAGTGAATACGGTTCGGTAGTAATACTGAAAGAGCATGGCCAAACTAAAAATATTGATATTCCTGCCGCCAGAGTTGACTCTGTAAAGGATCCTACAGGAGCGGGCGATGCTTACAGGGCGGGATTAATAAAAGGATTCTTTTTATTAGACAGCGACATTATTCATGCCGCAAAGATAGGAGCAGTCACCGCTGCGTATTCTGTAGAGGTTTACGGCCCTCAGAATTTTAACTTTACGCCTGAATCTTTTAACAAACGGTTTGAAGAATCTTTTGGGGGAAAGGCATTTTAGATATACAGTGCAGCCGGGCTGCAATCAAAAGTAAAGTGCAAAAATACGAATATCAAATATTGAAATCCCTGCCTGCGGCAGGCGGGCGAAGCAATACCGAAGCCCGAGTCCTCCAAATTCAAAACAACCTGAATCACCACTTGCTGAATTGGTTTGGGGCATTTGAATTTAACCTAAATTGAGTGATTTATGTAGTCGCATCCTTTAAGTTGTGTAACCCTTGGCTGGTTCAATCGTGTTGATTGAACCTAAACATTTAGGTTCAGGCTGCAAACCTGAACCAGCAAAGAATTTTCATTAGATAGAAGTATGGTGGGTTACCCGTCCGGCCGGGTCATCCGGGTGGGAACTACGGCAAACCCACCATTTAGTTCTGTTCGCTTTGCATATTAATAAGTATATTGGAAGTACACATATGATACATAATAAAAAGGCCCCCATCGCTTTTAGCTATGTTTCTATCCCCTGGCTGGTTCAATCATGTTGATTGAACCTAAACATTTAGGTTCAGGCTGCAAGCCTGAACCAGCAAAGAAAGATGTGCGAAATATCACGAAAGGGTTTTTTTATATCTTTTCGTGTGTTTCGTGGGCTTTATTACTGTGCCTCTTGGCCATCTGCAATAAAATCAATGCTGCAGAAGTGCAAAAAGATATCTCAACTGAGGAAAATTCCAGACTTCATATACAGAAAGAACCAGACATGCCTGAGAAAGTAAATAAAACCGACGAAGAATGGATGCAGTTGCTTACGCCGGAGCAGTACAGGGTTACCCGTGAGAAAGGGACAGAGCCTCCTTTCAACAACAAATACTATAACTTTAAAGGAAAAGGTATTTATAAATGTGTATGCTGTGGCGCTGACCTGTTCGATTCAAAAACAAAGTTTAAATCGGGGACGGGCTGGCCAAGCTTTTGGGATGTTGCTTCAGATCAGAATATTAAGACCGTTACAGATGAAAGCCTTGGCATGATAAGGATTGAAGTAGTGTGTAAAGTATGTGATGCACATCTCGGCCATCTATTCGACGATGGCCCGCCATCTACCGGGCTTCGATATTGCATTAATTCGGCTGCGCTAAAGTTTGTTGAGGAGTAAGTGAAAATCTTTCCGTTCATCATCTCTTCATCAGGATTTATTGCGAAAATTTTTCACTATAATTATGGTAATTCTATTGGATTGCAAAATTCTTTCGCACTATCTATTAATTCGCTGGAAAACAAATTTTCGCCTATTTCCCCTTTAACCCACAAGGTATTGCCGCACAAGAACATAACTCTCAGTCCAAACATTTCTCCACAACTCTTTGCTATCGGTATAATAATTGCGCATATCAACAAAAAGTTCTTTTACTAAACCCGATACAATCCACCCTGTTAGATAGACTTAATACCAGAATATTGGTATTTCCTCCTTTCTTGACTATCTAACAGGGATAATCTTCCTGAAAAATTCCCTATAAAGCCAACACTTCATTAACTAAAAACCACCCTGACCTTTCAAGCAATAAGAACATGAGAGTTTCTTACCATATTATTCCTCCAGCAACATCTTGATATATTCCACCATATTTTTAAATTGACATTATGATTTAATAGCTTTAACCTTCATAGACATACATTATATAATAGTAATTTACACTTCAATTAACTTGCATTCTGCCATACAGCATTATTGAGAATGAATATCCTGGACAATGTAACTGAATCACAAAAAGAGGCGATTGTACACATAGACGGCCCCTTGCTCGTAATTGCGGGTGCCGGCAGCGGCAAGACGAGGGTGATTACACGCAGGGCAGGATATCTTGTTGAACAGGGGACTGCCCCGGCAAATATTCTGTCCATAACCTTTACTAATAAAGCCGCCAATGAGATGAAGGAGAGGCTGGGTGAGTTTCTGGACCTGAGGGGAATGTGGGTCTCAACGTTTCATGCCATGTGCTCAAGAATCCTGCGAAACGAGATCGAGCAAATGGGTTTTACCAAAAATTTCAGCATATATGACACCGCAGACCAGAAGAAGTGTATAACGGCTGTGATGAATGAACTGAATCTGGATACTACAAACTGGCGGCCAAGCGCTGTAGCGGCGTCAATAAGTAATGCAAAGAATGAGTTGATGTCCGTTGAGGAATTTGCTGAATATAAGTCAGGCTATTATAATGACGTTGTTTCAAAGGTATACACAAAGTATCAGAAATATCTTGAGGCAAATAATGCGCTGGATTTTGATGACCTGCTTTCTAAGGTTGTACATCTATTTAAGAATTTCCCGGAGGTACTTGAAAAATATCAGGATAAATTCAGATATATCCTCATAGACGAGTATCAGGATACAAATCACGCACAGTACACAATCACTCAACTTTTGGCACAGAGGTACGGAAATATCTGTGCTACCGGAGACCCTGATCAGTCTATCTACGGATGGCGCGGCGCCAATATACAGAACATACTCAGTTTTGAAGAAGATTACCCTGAGACAAAGACTGTCCGGCTTGAACAGAACTATCGTTCAACCAAGAATATTCTTCACGTTGCCTCCGAGGTAATAAAAAATAATCAATCAAGGAAACCGAAATCCCTCTGGACGCAGAATGATGAAGGAAACAGGGTTAGAGTAATCCACTGTGAGGACGAGAATATTGAATCAAGGGAAATTGCTGCAAACATTTCTGAATTTATTAAAAATGGAAACACGTACTCTGATATGGCAGTATTTTACCGTACAAACGCACAGTCGCGTGTATTGGAGGCCTGCCTGCTTAAAGGAGGAATACCTTACTCAATTGTGGGTAGTGTTGAATTCTTCAAGAGGAAAGAAATAAAAGATATTCTTTCTTACCTCAAACTCTGTGCCAATCCTGATGATGATTTATCTTTTGAGAGGATTGTAAACGTTCCGACGAGAGGCATCGGGCAGACGACTATAAGGCGTTTACGAGAATGGGCGGCACTGCATAATACGAATCTTTTAGAGGCAATATCCCGTGTTCAGGAGATTTCTGAAATCAAGGCAAAGAGCGCCGGATCGGCGACAGACTTCTGGAAAATTATTTCCGAATTATATAAGCTCCCAACTTATCCGGTGATGGAGTTTGTAAAACAGGTTATCGGAAAAACCGGATATATAGATTACCTGGAACAATCTTACGGGGCTGACAGTGAAGAGAGACTGGAAAATGTTGATGAACTGGTAAATGCAGCCAGTGAGTATGACGCTTCAAATCCGGATGGCTCGCTCCAGGGTTTTCTGGAAGAGGTGGCATTAATCTCAGATATTGACAAATGGGATGACCAGACAAATACAGTTACCCTTATGACGCTGCATGCTGCAAAAGGGCTGGAATTTCCGATTGTATTCATAGCGGGCCTTGAGGAAGGGTTGTTACCTCATTCACAATCAAAGGATTCAGATGATGATATTGAAGAAGAGCGTCGTTTATGCTATGTTGGTATTACGAGGGCACAAAGGGATCTCTTTCTAATCCACACAAGATACAGGGCAAAATTCGGTCAAAGGTCTCCGTGTATCCCTTCCAGGTTTTTAAGTGAAATCCCTGAGGACCTTATAGAGGAGATTGATAAAACAAACTATAGTTCTTGTTCAGGCGAACGGCAAACCGGAGAGGCAGAGAGAAGCGAAGAAGACTTAGAATCCGATAATTATCAATATTATCATGATGAAGATAGTGTACATGATGCGACTCACGAGTTTCAGCATGAAGAATCACAAGATAACAGTAATCTGGTTCCGGGAGATATTGTAAATCACGAATTCTTTGGCCGCGGAAGAATTACAAGAATTATCCCATCAACAAATACGGTATTTGTTGATTTTAGTAATGTAGGCATGAAAAAACTGGTACTGGAGTATGCAAATTTAGAAAAGCTGGAAGATTATTGCAGATAAGAGAGATTTAGCAAAAGCAAAGCTTTTGAGAAAGGTGCGTTCCCAAGCTGGAGCTTAGGAACGAGACAACCAGGCTAGTGCCTGGAAATGAAGAGAGGAGTGAAAATTGGAAAAGATATATCTTGATCACGTTTCTTGTACACCAACTCACCATTCGGTTATAGAAGCAATGGTTGATTCTATAAAGAACTGTTACGGCAATCCGTCAAACCTGCACCATTTCGGACAAACTGCGAAGAAAGTAGTTGATACTGCCAGGGGTGAAGTGGCTTTACTTGTCGGGGCAAAGGCCGAAGAAATAATCTTTACATCAAGCGGAAGCGAGGCTAACAATTTTGCCATTAAGGGCCTTGCAATGGCAAACCAGAAAAAAGGCAAACACATTATTACGTCTGAGATAGAGCATTTTTCTGTCCTTAACCCATTGAAAAGGCTTGAAAAAATGGGTTTTGAGGTTACACGCATACCTGTTGATAAATACGGTATGGTAGATCCTGCTGAGGTTGCAAGCGCCATTAAGCCTGAGACGATACTCGTCTCCATTATGCATGCAAATAATGAAATAGGCACTATTGAACCGATAGACGAAATCGGAAAGGTAGTTAAAGAACATGGCATAATCTTTCATGTTGATGCCGTAGCATCAACAGGTTGTATCCCCGTAGACGTAAACAAAATGAAGGCAGATGCCTTAAGTCTGGCCAGTAACCAGTTTTATGGTCCGCCCGGTGTGGGAGCGCTGTACCTGAGAGAGAAGACAAGAATAGTACCTTTTATTGAAGGAGGTATACAGGAGGGCGGTCGTCGGGCCGGTACTGAAAATATACCCGGGATCGTGGGCATGGGAAAGGCTGCCGAGTTGGCAGAGAGAGAGATGGGCAAGCGTAAAGGGGCGATAGAACCTTTACGTGATAAGCTATTAAATGGTTTGATGAGTTCGGCAGATCATATTCATCTAAATGGCCATCCGGAAAAAAGATTACCTAACAATATCAACATAAGCATAGAATATGTTGAGGGTGAATCAATACTTTTGTTCTTAGATATGAAGGGTATTGCTGTATCTTCGGGTTCGGCATGCACCTCCAGGTCCTTGAAGTCATCACACGTCTTGAGTGCAATCGGGGTAGATGATGCAGTGGCTCAGGGTTCGATACTCTTCAGTCTGGGAATAGATAATTCTGAAGAACATATTGAGTATGTACTGGAAACGCTCCCTCCTATAATAAAAAGACTGAGAGAAATGTCTCCATTATACGAAGACCGCCAGGCCTGAATTCCAATATGTTAACATAAATCTGATGGGAAGCATTTATTGGATTTTAGATTTCGGGATTCGGATTTTATTTAGTTTTCTTAGCTGTTTTGATAGATGCAACAGTAATGGCCAAAAGTTCATTAGCCTCCTTCATCAAGGATTCCAGTTTCTCAGATTCCATAATTTTGCCGCAATCAAGAGTTCCATCCAGTAAAGGGATTCGTCCGTTTCTTCCTCCACAATTCCCATCTTGTAAACAAAATCAGCGGTCGATTTAGCTCGACATGCAGCCCGATAATTTGCCTCTACCGAAGTGCCTGAACGCAACAATTGTTTACCAAGCACATCTTCTGTTCTCCCTTTAGGCAATGATTCAACCAAGCGAATAACACGAAGCGCAAACTGCCTTGTCCTATGTTTCCATCCTTATTCATCTCTTATTCCATTCCGAAATCTGAAATTCGCAATTGTGTAGGGTGGGTTAGGTTTTCTATTTTTTTCTCATTGTAAGGTCAACAAGCACACTTGTCTCCAGATAGTTAAGATCAATCGGCTTGGTTATGTACTCATCAGCGCCCTTCTCAAGGGCGTCTTTAGCTATACCTTCGTCCTTTACGGCAGTAACCATTATGATGCCTATTTTGTCGTCAAATTGCCTTACACGCCTCAATACTTCCATGCCATCCATTCCGGGCATTCTTATGTCAAGAAGCATTAAGTCAGGTTTTAAGTTCTTCACCTTTTCCAATGCATCCTCTCCGCTATGCGATACAATGACATCGTATCCCTTTCCTTCCAGAAATCTCGCAATCGGGTCGCACGCCCATACCTCGTCATCTACAACTAATATACTACTCATAATCAACCCTCCATGGTATAAAGTTAGCAAAACTAATCTTAAATTGACTATTAATTATTGTTTAT
>JBHHYW010000108.1:0-8161 GCA_046757745.1 Candidatus Scalindua sp. | reverse complement strand
CTATAGCAAGCTTCAAGCAAGCAATTATGCTAAATCCAGACTATGCTGATGCACATAACAATCTTGGCGCTGTACTTAAAGAACAGCATAAACTTGATGATGCAATAAAGAGTTTTTATCATTCAATAGAACTCAATCCAGATTATGCTGATGCACACAACAATCTTGGCGCTGTACGCCAAGAACAGCATAAGCTTGACGAGGCTATAGTTAGCTACAGGCATGCAATATCACTCAAACCGGATTATGCAGAAGCGCATAATAATCTAGGCACTGCACTTAAAGAACAGAATAAGCCAGATGAAGCTGTTTCAAGCTACAGACACGCAATATCACTCAAACCAGATTATGCAGAAGCACATTATAATCTTGGCGGTACATTTAGCGAACAGGGTAAACTTGATGAGGCTATGAAATGTTATAAACAGGCAATATCACTCAAACCGGACTATGCCGAGGCTCACATCAACCTCGGTAACGCACTGCTAGAACAGGACAAACTTGATGAGGCTATGAAATGTTATAAACAGGCAATATCACTCAAACCGGACTATGCCGAAGCGCATTTTAATAAGTCTCTCGCATTGTTGTTGACCGGAAACTTTGAAGATGGTTGGGCCGAATATGAATGGAGACTACGCAAAAAAGACCGCACTGACTGTACTTCTCACATATTCCAACAGCCTCAGTGGGATGGTAAACCACTCAATGGCAGGTCTATTCTTATTCAAGCAGAACAAGGCTTTGGCGATACCATTCAATTCGTACGATACCTGCCCATGGTCCAGGCAAATGGGGGCCACGTTATATTTGAATGCCAGAAAAACCTCATCCGCCTATTGAGAGACTGCACAGGAATTGATGATATCGTAGAACTAACGTCTACTAGTACACCAGGCGCTCAATCTGACTTTTATGCCCTCCTCTTAAGCTTACCGGGGATTTTTGGCACCACACTGAATACTATACCATCAAACATACCTTACATTACGATTGATTCCAGGCTTAAGGCTCAATGGAAAATGCAGCTTATCCATGATAATGATTTTAAGATCGGCATTGTCTGGGCAGGCAATTCTGAAAACAAAAAGATATATCATAAGAAATCATGCACACTCAATAATTTTGCCACTATATCAGAGATTCCTGGTTTGAGTTTTTATAACCTCCAGAAAGGACCTGCATCAGTAGAAGTTAATCACCCTCCCAAAGGAATGAAGATAATTAATCTGGGAGATGAACTAAATGACTTTGCAGATACAGCAGCATTAATTGCCAACCTTGACATGGTTATTTCGGTAGATACTGCAGTTGCACATTTGGCTGGAGCTATTGGCAAGCCGGTGTGGACACTCATACATTCTACACCAGACTGGCGCTGGTTGCTGAATCGCGATGATAGCCCATGGTATCCAGGCATGCGCCTGTTCAGACAAACACAACCCAATAATTGGGCTGAGGTATTTGAACAAGTAAAAAAGGCATTAATTCAAGAGATTATGGATTTCAGATTGCGGGCTTCGGACTGCGGATAATCGACAAATGAGAAATGGTAAAGAACTTGGCATGGAAGAAATGTGAATTCGATTCGCTTAATTCACCCTACACGGCACTTGGTTGAGGTGGGAATTATGGAATCTAAAAAACTGGATTCATTGAAAAAAGAGGCTAATGAACTTTTGGCTATTACTGTTACATCTATCAAAACCGCAAGAGAAACTAAATAAATTCTGAAATCTTAAAGGCAATCAAAGAATGAATTGTAAGAACACAAATATTAACAATCCGAAATTGGGAAACCTGTTCCAGGAAGCATTTAAGCTTCACCAGGATGGAAATCTTACAGAAGCTGCAAACCTTTATCACATAATACTTGAGAAGCAGCCGGAACATATTGATGCAAACTTTCTCCTGGGCACACTGAATCTGCAGCAGGAAAATCTTGATCTGGCCGCTACATTTCTAAAAAGAGCGATAAAACTCAGACCGGATCATATCACAGCACATAACAACCTTGGCACCGTACTTCAAGCACAGGGTAAACTTGCAGAGGCAGTGGCCTGTTTCAATAAAGTAATAGAACAAAAGCCTGACTATGCAGAGGCACACTATAATCTTGGTAATGCACTCAGAAAAGCTCATAAACTTAATGATGCAGTAGAAAGCTACAGACAATCAATAACCTTAAATCCAAATGATGCTGAGGTGTATTACAACCTGGGCAATGTACTTAAAGAACAGGGTAAGCTTGATGGGGCATTAGAAAGTTACAGGCAGGCAATAAAACTCAAACCAGATTATCCAATGACATATTGTAATCTTGGCACCCTACTTCAAGAACAGGATAAACTTGACGAGGCATTAGAAAGTTACAGGCAGGCAATAAAACTCAAGCCTGACTATCCAATGGCACATTGTAATCTTGGCACCCTATTTCAAAAACAGGGTAAACTTGATGAGGCATTGACAAGTTATAATCGTGCAATAGAAATCAAACCAGACTATCCAATGACATATTGTAATCTTGGCACCCTACTTCAAGAACAGGGCAGACTTGACGAGGCAACAACGAATTATAATCGTGCTATAAAAGTCAATCAAAACTATGCGGAGGCTCACTACAATCTTGGTACAGCGCTTCAAGAACAGGACAAACTTGATGAGGCATTGACAAGTTATAATCGTGCAATAGAAATCAAACCAGACTATGCTGAGGCATACTACAATCTTGGCACAGTACTACAAAAACAGGACAAGCTTGACAAAGCTGTTTTGAGTTATAATAAGGCAATAACTCTCAAGCCAGATTACGCCGATGCTTACAACAATCTTGGTACAGTACTACAAAAACAGGACAAATACAACGAGGCAGTAACAAGTTATAATCGTGCAATAGAAATCAAACCAGACTATGCTGAGGCATACTACAATCTTGGCACAGTACTGCAAAAACAGGATAAACTTGACGAAGCTGTATCAAGTTATAATAAAGCAATAGCTCTCAAGCCAGATTACGCCAATGCTTACAACAATCTTAGCACAGTACTTCAAGAACAGGGTAAACTTGATGAGGCAACAACGAATTATAATCGTGCTATAGAAGTCAAAGCGGACTATGCTGAGGCATACTACAATCTTGGCACAGTACTACAAGACCAGGATAAGCTGAACGAAGCTCTTTCCTGCTATCAAAAAACACTGCAATTAGAACCAGATTACACCGATGCACACATTAACACAGGCAATGTGTTTAAGAGTCAGGGCAAATTTAATGAAGCGCTTACCAGTTATCGAAATGCATTACGGTTTAAACCTGATCCAGGGGTTGAGGTAAAGGCTTCCCTGCTGCTTCCCGTGATAAACGAATCTAAGGAATCAATAAAGCAACATAGAAACAGAATACTTGAACAAATAGATTCATTAAGAAATAAAGGGCTTACGCTTGAAGACCCGTATAAACAAATAGGTTCAACAAATTATTATCTCGCGTACCATGGCCTGAACGACAAAGAAATACAGGAGAAAATAGCCTCCTTTTATATTCATGCATGTCCTGATCTCGCCTGGACATCACCCAACTACAACAAACAGCAACAAACACATGGTAAAATTAAGATTGGTATAATTTCCACACTTCTTTTTAACCATACTATCGGAAAGCTAAATTATGGAATTATAAAGAATTTATCCAGAAAAAAGTTTCACATTAAATTGTTTCGTTTTCTAGGAGGAAAAGAAGACCATCTGTCAAAGGCCATTGATAGTGCGGCAGATGAAGTTGTAATACTGCCAAAAAAATTAAAACCGGCCCGCCAGAAAATAGCCGACCATTCATTGGACATATTATTCTATCTTGACATTGGCATGGACCCTTTGACATATTTCCTCGCATTTTCACGTCTGGCGCCAGTGCAATGTGTCACATGGGGACACCCGGTAACAACAGGGATACCCAACATGGATTATTTTATATCATCAGACAAATCTGAGCAGCCGGGAGCAAAAGAACACTATTCAGAACAATTGATTCTCCCGGACAGATTGACTACCTGCTACTACCGTCCAGAGTTACCTGAAGACCCCCCATTTAGGGAAAAATTTGACCTTCCGGAAGATTACAACTTGTATGTATGTCCTCAGACTCTTTTTAAGTTTCATCCTGATTTTGACGAGGTTCTCGGCGCTATCTTACGCCAAGACTCCCGCGGAATATTAGTTTTGATCGAAGGAAAGTACAAATATTGGACAAAATTATTGCAGGATCGTTTCTCCCGTTCATTCCCTGATGTGATAGATCGCGTAAGGTTTCTACCCTTAATGCCCACTAAAGACTTTTTATCTCTCATCATGATTGCCGATGTAGTTCTTGATACTCCCTTTTTTGGGGGAGGCAACACCAGCCTGGAATCTTTTGCCTGTGGTGCGCCTGTCGTCACATGGCCGGGCGAATTTATGCGTGGCAGGTTGACGCTGGCTCTCTACAGACAAATGGGAACCATGGACTGCGTTGCTGATAATGCTCAGTCCTATTTGGACATTGCATTCAGGCTTGCAAATGACAAAATATGGAGAGATGAGATCAAGGATAAAATCAGAACAAACGCTGATGTACTGTATGAAGACATTGAAGCTGTACGCGAACTGGAACGTTTCTTCGAAATGGCTGTGGAAAATGTACGTAGTAATAACATGAAAACTGAATCGCTAGTGTATTAATAGCAGAATACTATGAAAAACACTATTTCACTTTGCATGATAGTCAAGAACGAGGAAGAATATCTTTCCCGATGTTTAAACAGCGTCAAAGGCTATGTAGACGAGATCATAATTGTTGATACCGGTTCAACAGACAGGACAGTTGAAATAGCAAAGAGTTTCGGGGCGAAGGTTTTTATACATCCCTGGGAAGGAGACTTCAGCAAGGCAAGAAATTATTCACTGAAATATGCAACCTGTGATTGGATTTTGATACTTGACGCCGATGAGGAATTGAGCGAGGAAGATGCTCCCAGACTTAAAGAAATAGTAAAGGAGAATAACTATACGACTATATCATTTGTTATTAAAAACAAGTTTAAGGATTCTACTCAGGAGTCTTATGCAAATATGATACGTCTCTTTAAGAACTTTAACGGAGTATATTATGAGGGAATTGTTCACAATATCATAAAATACAGTGGTAATTGTCTTGAGTCCTCGCTAAGCATTATTCACCATGGTTACAATCTCCCTGAAGATAAAATGGAAGAAAAATTCCTGCGCACTGCCACATTGTTAAAAGAGCAGATAAAAACCGACCCGCATAACCCCATCCCACACAGATACCTTGGTATTTCTTATATGGGAGTTAAAATGTATGATGAGGCAATTGCAGAAAGCAAGACGGCTTTAAAACTCGCAGAGGAAAGAGGTTGCCTTGTTGAAGATATATTCGTTTCCTACTATATAATCAGTGCAGCCTTTTTTGAAAAAGGAGCATTAAAAGAGTCAGAAACATATGCCCTGAAGAAAGTAGAAATGGATGACAAATCCTTAGACGGCTACTGTATCTTATCCTTTATATACTACAATTTAAAAAAGTATGACAAGCTTCTGAAGTATTCAGAGAAATATTTAACTTTATGGGATAGTATCATAAAACACCCTGAAAGGACTAATACATCTATTTCCCACACAATAGGCCATAAATGGAAAATACACCTATTGCGCGGTTTTTATTATTTATCAAGCAACCAGGATGAAATAGGTAATATCGAGATACATACCGCCCTGAAGGAGTCAACCGAGATTGAAGAGTGCCTCAAGCTCATGGGAAACTTTTATTTTGGAAATAACTGTCTTGACAAGGCAGAAGAGTCATTTAAAAAAATTCTACACATTAACAAATACTCAGTAGACGCCATGGTCAAGATAGGCCACATAAGGTTCAGAAAAGGAGACATGAAAGAAACCATTCATTTTTGGAAAAAGGCGGTTGGTGCAAAACAAACTTTATTTGATATCAGGTTACTCGTATGCAAAATTAATATAATTCAGGGTAATCTTGAAGATGTTGTCACAGAATGCGACCGATTACTACAAATATTGGATATAAATAGAAACATAGTCCTTAAAAGCCTAACTGACCTTGCAAACATCTTTAATCTGATAGGAAAAAGACTTGGAGAAAAACATGATGTTCAAGCCTCTGAAATAGCCTTAAAGCTATGCAAGGATTTGAAACAAATTCAATTGATGGATACTGTAAATATTTAGACAATTAACACAAATGAGTAATTATTCACCAGTCGCAAAGAGCGCAAAGAAGATCAAAAGTGATGAAAGAAGAAGACAGGAAATGCAGAAAAGTATAACATTTAAAAAAATAATCACAGTCACGAAGAACACAAAGCCACGCTCAGAGGGGCAAAGGGAAAAACTATTATCTTTTATTTTATTTTAAAATGTATAGGAATTTCAAAGTTGGTGACGTTGAGATTCTTCGGTCGTTCCTTCCTCAGAATGACATGCTGAAATGTCATTCTGAATGTAGCGAAGCGGAATGAAGAATCTAACTTGTTTTATTTTATTTTTTTAATTTCGTTTTCTTAGTAATCTCTGTGCCTCTGTGTGAAGTTTTCTTTTATTCCTCACTTTTAATGTGTGAGAATTAGTAACTTAAAAGAAGGGATTGAGAGAATAGTCAATAATCTTTGAAACTTTGCGCCCTTGGCGTCTGGTGAACTATTTATTTTCCGACTCGTTCGGGTTAGGGGATATTATATTTCTCCTGGTTTCCTGGTTTCCTTATAATTATTTTTCTTTGTTTTTATGATGAATAATAATAGAAGCAACTATAAGGAAGCCAGGAATGCAGGAAAAAAGCAACAAAATAATTAAAGAAATAGAATTTTGTTAACGAATTTGACCATTTTTGGCAGAATTTAAGAATTGGGGAATTGAAGAATTCAGGAATTGCAGGAAGGAGAAAAGAGATGAATAAAATAAAAACAAAAGAAACAAACCTGAAATCCGAAATCCAAAATCCTATCCAGAGACACGGACAAACAAAGTTTGGCCATGCCACCCAATCCGCAATCCCTGGCCCAGACCGCGGGGCGGATCGCACCCCGGCCAAGACCAAGTATTCGCTTAGGCAGGCCAGGGCAAGCCGCAACCCAACACTTTCCCTATGCATGATTGTAAAAGACGAAGAAAAGTTTCTCCCCACGTGTCTGGAAAGTGTCAAGGACTATGTGGATGAGATAATCATTGTAGACACGGGATCTACCGACAGGACAGTTGAAATTGCAGAAAGATATAATACAAGAGTTTATCGTCACCCGTGGGAAAACAGTTTCAGCAAGGCTAGGAACTACTCACTGAAATATGCAACCTGCGACTGGATCCTGATACTTGACGCCGATGAAGAAATAGAAAAAGAAGATGCCCGCAAATTAAGAGAAGTCATCAATGATAATGACGTAAGCGTAATAAATCTGCCGGTATTCTACAAACCTAAAGGAGGCAAAGACCTGTCAGTTTCCAGTTCTGAAAGAATATTCAAAAATCATCTGGGGTTTCACTATGAAGGAATAGTACACAACAGCCTGAAATACTCCGGCCAGGACAAGAATGTGAATATAAGACTAAATCATTACGGATATCATCAGGGCGAAGAACAGATGAAGAAAAAGTTTATAAGAACCTCAACACTCTTGAGAGAGCAAATCAGAAGCGACCCTGAAAATCCAATCCCTCATCATTATCTGGCAGTTTCCTGTCTTGACAGACAGAGACACGACGAATGTATACGGGAAGCCCTTGAAGCAATCAGATTATTCGAACTGCAAGACAGCAATGCACAACTGAAACTGCTTGCATACTATACTGCAAGCGTTGCGTTTTACAGGACTCAAGACTTATCTAATGCGGAAAAGTACGCCCTCAAGGCAATTGACTTTCACCATGACTATCTGGATGCACATTGTATCCTCTCCTCTATCTACTTTCTACGCAAGGAGTACGACAAATGTGCGGAAGCAACAAAGAGATATCTAAAGTCTCTGGAATCTATAGAATCCAATCCATCCAGGGCCCTGATAATTCCATACAACACCCTTCAGCACGCCTGGCTGGCACATTCACGGATGTCCATCAATCATTTTGAACAGGGCAATGA